>JBDTXW010000065.1:0-12414 GCA_040005975.1 Betaproteobacteria bacterium
TGCGTCAATTACCGCGGGTACTTCAGCGAGACAGCGGCGCGCGCCGAAGCCGCTGAGCTCGCCGCGGCCGGCGACGACGTCCACGTGGGCGGCGTCCCCGCCTATTCGACGCTCGGATATTTCGCCGATCCGATGCTGTCGACGTTCATCCGCTACCCCGACATCGAAATCGCACGGCTGATCTTCCACGAGCTTGCGCACCAGGTCGCGTATGCCAAAGACGACACGGTTTTCAACGAGTCGTTCGCCGTCGCAGTCGAGCAGGAGGGGCTGGCGCGCTGGCTGGCCGCACAGGGCGATCCAGCGCTCTCGGCGCAATTCGTCGCGGCTCAGCGCTATCGCGACGGCTTTCGCGCGCTGATCGATCGCACGCAGAGAACGCTGGAGGCGTTGTACGCAGGTGATGCAAGCCTCGCCGCCAAGCGCGCGGGCAAAGCCGCGGCGTTCGCGCAGATGCGTGCGGACTATGACGCGCTCAAGCGCGAATGGGGAGGTTATCCCGCGTATGACAACTGGTTCGGGCAAGGGCCGAACAACGCGAGCCTTGCCGCCGTTGGCCTGTACACGCGCAAGGTCCCCGAGTTCGCTGCGCTGCTGGCCGCCGAAGGCGGCGACCTGCCGCGGTTATATGCGCGCGTCAAGGTACTGGCGTCGCTGGCCAAGCCCGAGCGCGACGCGGCGTTGGCGAAGTTCGCACCGACGGTGGCGGTGGGCCAATCAGCCCGACGGTGAGCGGGCCCGGTCGCCTGAGCTACCCGACCTGTCCGCGCCTCATGCCTGTGGTGCCGCATCGATCGCCGGGTAGCTGACTGACGTCCCATCAACGCGGGCAAACGGCGTGAGCCTGTGCGGCTGGCGGCGCGTCTCGCTGACGATTTCCTCGACGGCGACACCGCGCACCAGCAGGGCATCGGAGATCAGCGAGCGGTGGCAGCGCCAGGGCACGGCCTCGGCGCACATCAGCGCGACCATCTCTTGTCCGGCCAGGGTGATGACGTCGGCGAGATGTTGCGCGAAGGGCGGCGTCTGCATGTAGTCGGCATAGCCGCGAAACGAGGCGTTGCGCCAGGCGGCGTTGGCCGATTCGGGACTCGCCTCGCGGAATCCGCCGAGACCGGGAACATGGGTGTACGCGATCCCTGTGCTTCGCAGCGCGCCGGCCAGTGCGTCGCTGTTGAACTGCGGATTGTGGCGCGACCGGGGGACCGTGCGCACATCGGCGAGATGCGTCACGCCGTTCGCGGCGAGGAGGCGCACGAAGATGTCGATCGGCCGCGTCGAGTGACCGATCGTAAGCACCAGCGGTTGCGCCTTGTCGTTCACCTCATCTCGTCAACGCCCTTATCGTCTCGATGCGGGACGAGGCGTCGGCGGTGGCATGATGATCCCCAGCGTTTTTAAGACGGTACGCAGGATATTCGACAGCCAGAGGGAGCGATCGGCTCCCCAAGGCGCGGTTTGTCAATGCTAACCCCTTGTCCGGACGAGTGAATTCCGTTACACTTTCCGGTTCCTTGCCTCACCCGCCGCAGACGGGGAGGCCGCCGGCTAAGTCCGCTGCCACTTCGGCATCCGATCTTGCCCAACCTGTCCACAAGGAGAAGTCTGCATGCGTCACTACGAAATCGTATTTATTGTGCATCCCGACCAGAGCGAGCAGGTGCCCGCGATGGTCGAGCGCTACCGCGCGATGGTCACCGCTGGCAACGGCCGGATTCACCGCCTCGAGGACTGGGGCCGCCGCCAGCTTGCCTACCCGATCGCCAAGATGCACAAGGCCCACTACGTCCTGATGAATATCGAATGCGATGCGCCGACGCTGACCGAGCTCGAGCACGCATTCAAGTTCAACGACGCGGTGCTGCGCCACCTGATCGTCGCGCAGCGCGAAGCGGCCCTCACGCCATCGCCGATGATGAAGGAAGAGAAATCGCGTTCGCTGTCGCCGACCGGAGCAAGCGCTCCCGCCTCGGCTCCGGCGGCGGCCACAGCTACGGCTGCGGCTCCGGCTACGACTGCGGCAGAAACTCCGGCCGCACAGCCGCCGCGGGCGGAGACGCTGCGCACGCCGGCGTGATGTGGCGCCGCGCAAAGCAAGCATAACGTGCAGGCCAATCGCGTGACCTTGGACGCGCGCATGCAATCGCGTGACGCACTGCGGTTCACGCCGACGGGCGTCCCGGCGCTCGACTTTCATCTGGTACACGAGTCGATGCAAGTCGAGGCGGGCGGCGAACGGCGCGTGGCGTGCGAGTTGTCGGCAGTCGCGCTGGGTCCGGTCGCCAAGGCCTTGGCCGGGATCGCTCCGGGTGCCGAGCTCCGCTGTCACGGCTTCCTCGCCCGGCGCTATCGCACCGGGATCACCGTCGCGCTGCACGTCAACGAATTCGAACTCACCGCTTGAAGCTCAGCCGAGGCTGACCGAGCGATAACAAAGGAAAACCAAATGCCCCGTCCCATGGGAAGAAACGCCAAAGGCAAAGGTAAAGGCAAGGATGGCAAGAAGCGCGAACGCGGGAACAACCTGTTCAAGCGCAAGAAGTTCTGCCGCTTCACCGCCGAGGGCGTCAAGCAGATCGATTACAAGGACATCGACGTCCTGAAGGACTTCGTGCAGGAGAACGGGAAGATCATGCCGGCGCGGATCACTGGCACCAAGGCGCGCTACCAGCGCCAGCTATCGACCGCGATCAAACGCGCGCGCTTTCTTGCGCTGCTGCCTTACACCGACCTGCACTGAAGCGGAGACTCGCATGCAAATCATATTGCTGGAAAAAGTGCAGAACGTCGGAGACCTGGGCGAAGTCGTGAAGGTCAGGCAGGGCTACGCGCGCAATTTCCTGATCCCGCAAGGCAAGGCAAAGCGCGCAACACCGGAGAATCTCAAGCTGCTCGAGGAAAAGCGCTCCGAGCTGGAAACCGCTGCGGCCGCCAGGCTTACGCAGGCGCAGGAGCAGGCAGCCAAGCTCGACGGCGTGTCGGTGCAGATCACCCAGAAGGCAGGCGTCGACGGCCGGCTGTTCGGCTCGGTGACCAACGTCGACATCGTCGAAGCGCTGGCCGGCCTCGGCCATACGATCGAGAAGTCGATGGTGCGTATGCCCGACGGTCCGCTGAAGCACGTCGGCGAATTTCCGTTGACGATCGCGCTTCATACCGACGCTGCGGCGCACATCAGCGTGCACGTGCTGGGCGATACCACAGGCGTCCAGGCCGGCTGACACCGGCTCGCGCCGGCGCGTGGAATCTTCCGCATGCCCAACGATCGCGAGCTCGAAGCGCTCAAGGTTCCGCCGCATTCGATGGAGGCCGAGCAATCAGTCCTCGGCGGCCTTCTGCTCGACAACGGTGCGGCGGATCGCGTGGCTGACATCCTGGGCACCGAGGATTTCTACAGCGACGCGCATCGTCTGCTGTACAAGACGACGGTCGCGCTGATCGCCGACAACAAGCCGGCCGACGTCGTCACGCTCGCCGAGGCGCTGCAATCGCTGACCAAGCTCGACTACGTTGGCGGCATGTCCTATCTCGGGGCGCTGGTCGAGAACGTGCCGACCGCCGCCAACATCCGGCGCTATGCCGAGATCGTGCGCGAGCGCGCGATCCTGCGCCGCCTCGCTGCAGCCGGCGGCGAGATCGCCGATGCGGCCTACCACCCGCTGGGTCGCAGCGTGCGCGAGATCCTCGATCACGCCGAGACCAAGGTATTCGAGATCGCCGAGCACGGCGCACGCGGGCAGCAGGGCTTCCAGGAAATCCGTCCGCTTCTCACGCAGGTCGTCGAGCGCATCGAGTTCCTGTACAACCGCGACAATCCGTCCGACGTCACCGGCGTCGCGACCGGATTCACCGACCTCGACCGCATGACTTCGGGGCTGCAGGAAGGCGACCTGATCGTCATCGCCGGGCGGCCGAGCATGGGGAAAACGGCACTTGCACTCAACATCGGCGAGCACATCGCGCTGACATCGAAAATGCCGGTGGCGATTTTCAGCATGGAAATGGGCGCCAGCCAACTGGCGATGCGCCTGATGGGTTCGGTCGGCAGGCTCGACCAGCAGAAGATCCGCACCGGGCGCCTGTCGAACGACGACTGGGAGCGGCTGTCGGGCGCGCTGGGCCGCCTCAATGACGCGCCGATCCATATCGATGATACTGGGGCGCTGAACCCGCTCGAGCTTCGCGCGCGGGCGCGGCGACTGTCGCGCCAGTACGGCGGCAAGCTCGGCGCGATCGTCGTCGACTACCTGCAGCTGATGCAGGCGGTGGGCGAAGGCGAGAATCGCGCCACCGAGATTTCCGAGATATCGCGCTCGCTCAAGGCGCTGGCCAAAGAGCTCAAGGTGCCTGTGATGGCGCTGTCGCAGTTGAACCGAAGTCTCGAGTCCCGAACCGACAAACGTCCGGTGATGTCGGACCTGCGGGAGTCCGGGGCGATCGAGCAGGACGCCGACGTGATCCTGTTCATTTACCGCGACGAAGTTTACAACCCGGACACGCAGTTCAAGGGCCGTGCGGAGATTATCATCGGCAAACAGCGTAACGGCCCGACCGGCGTGGTTCCGCTCGCGTGGCTCGGCGAATACACGCGTTTCGAAAATCTCGCGCAGCACGGCGGTCATTGACGAAGGGCGTCGCTCGCGGTGCAAAGCCCGGTTTCGCGCAACGCTCGCTGTCCGTGCGGAAGCGGCAGAAGGTACAAAGACTGCCATGGCAACGTGGCGCCGCGCGCTGCGTTACTGCCTGCTCCGGACGCGGAGCAACATCTGCTCGCCGCAGCCCTGGAGGCACAAAAGGCGGGCCGCTTGTCGGAGGCGCGTGAACTCTACCAACGCGTGGTCGCCTCGCAGCCGGACAATTTCGATGCCCGCCATATGCTGGGCGTCGTCCACTACCAGCGCGGGGAGCTGGAGCTAGCACGCGAGCACGTTGCCTTGGCGATCAGGATGCGGCCTCTCGAACGGGCGGCGCTCAAGAACCTCTTTCTGATCGACAAGGCACTGGAGCGGCGTCCGGTCGAGGAGGACATCTCCCGCGAAGTGCTGCCCCGTCTGGCGCCGCGATGTGTTGCACCAAGCTCGCCCGACGAACATGAGCGCTGGCAGGATGCCGATCTCGATATTGTCGTTCTCAAGGCTGGAATCGACACATCGTCACCCGAGCTCGAACGCCTGGCACGATGGTTTCGTCCGCGCACACTTACGCTGTGGTTGGAATCAGGGATGCCAAAGCAGGCGCAATCCACCCTCGCCACAAGAATCATCGAACCGACGGTGGACGCTCTACCGCGCGCGAATCGCGTCGTATTTTTCGGAGCCGATCGGTCGCCTGGCGACTGGTTTCAATCGATGAACGCGGGAAATACGGGCTTGTATTGCAGCGACGAACCGCATTCGCTGCTGCTCGATCGCATCCCCGAGCTCGCCCGCGAAGGACGCGCGCCGCTGCGGCTGTTCTTTTCCTCTGCGACGCAAGCCCGCCGGATCGGCTTGCCAGGTACCATCGTCGGCGACGAAGCGAGGAGTGTCTGTATGCCATCACTCCGGATCCGATGAACGACTCCTTGCCGAGCGAAGCTCCGACGGACAAGCGCGACGTCCGCATCATCGCGTTCTACCTGCCGCAGTTCCATCCGATTTCGGAAAACGACCTCTGGTGGGGTAAAGATTTCACCGAGTGGACCAACGTTCGCAAGGCGACGCCGAACTTCAGAGGCCATTACCAACCGCATATCCCGGGTGAGCTGGGGTACTACGACCTGCGCGACCCTGGCGTAAGGGAGCGACAAGCCGCCCTGGCCCGCCAGTACGGAATTCACGGCTTCTGTTACTACTACTACTGGTTCAACGGCAAGCGGCTGCTTGAACGGCCGCTCGACGACATGCTGTCATCGGCGCGGCCCGAATTCCCGTTTTGCGTCTGCTGGGCCAACGAAAACTGGACGCGGCGTTGGGACGGGCGCGACAGCGACATATTGATGGCGCAGCAATACTCGATCGATGACAGCCGCGAGTTTATCCGGTCGCTGTTTCCGCTCTTTCGCGACAAACGTTACATCCGTGTCAACGGCAAGCCGCTGCTCTTGATATACAAGGCCAACCTGATCCCCGAACTGGCCAGGACCGTCGCGATGTGGCGCGACGAATGCCGCAACGCCGGCATCGAGGAGATCTATGCTGTCGCTGCCATGACGAGCGGGCCTGGAAGCCCTTCGTCGCACGGCTTTGATGCGGCGGTCGAGTTTCCGCCGCACGGACACATGGCTGAACTGATCAACGAGCGATTGACGTTCACCAACCGGTTATTCGACGGTATGGTGTTCAATCTGCGCAACTACGTGGCGCAATTGCTCACGATGCCGCGCCCGGAATTCAAGCTTTTCCGCACGCTGATTCCATCCTGGGACAATACGCCGCGCCAGCAGGATCGCGGAACGGCGTTTGTAGGATCGTCTCCGGAACTGTTCGAATACTGGCTCGAGCAGGCGCTGCATCAAACCTGCATTCGTCACCATGGCGACGAGCGGCTGATTTTCATCAACGCCTGGAACGAATGGGGAGAAGGATGCCACCTTGAGCCGGACCAGCGCTACGGACGCGGCTACCTGCAGGCGATTGCGTCGGCGCTCGCCGCGCCGTTCGTACCACCGCCGATGCGACCTGGCCTGGATAACATCCTTGCGCACGCGACCGCGCTCAAAAAGCAGGCGGCCGTCCGCCAGATCCGCTCACCACGGAGCGAGGACGATCCGGAGCGGCGACCGCCTCGAATCTCGGTGGTTATGCCGGCGTACAACCACGAGCGTTTTGTCAGAATGGCCCTGGATTCGGTCGTCGCCCAGACCCTTGACGACCTCGAGATCGTTGTAATCGACGATGGGTCGAGCGACGGTACAGCGGCAATATTGGACGCATTCGTCGCTCAGTGCACACGCTATCCCGTGACCGTCGTGCACCAACCCAACGAAGGGGCGTACGCGGCGATCAATCACGGAATGGCGCTGGCGCGTGGGGAAATCATATCGATCATAAATTCCGACGACATGTACGCGCCGACGCGCTTGGCCAAGCTGCTGTCGGCGATGGATGAGCATGGTGCCGGATTCGCATTCTCGGGTACCCGATTCATCGACGACGAAGGAGCGGAGTTTGCGGACGACAGCTCCTATGTCGGCCAGTTACGCGACGATATTGCACGGTGCAAGACCGCTCCGAATCCACTGCACGAACTGCTCAGTTCCAATGTTGCCATCTCGACGGGAAATTTCTGCTTTCGGCGCGACTTACTTACGACGATCGGCGGATTCGGCTCATTCCGCATGTGTCACGATTGGGATTTCATCCTGGCCGCGAGCTATCTCACTCCGATTCGATTTGTGCACGAATCGCTGTACGAATATCGCCTGCATCAACACAATACGTTTGCCGGTTTGCGCTTGCTGGGACACGCGGAAGCGGATCACGTTTTGGCGCGGTTCTTCGAGGATATCGAACGGCATCCAGCGATGCTTGATCCTGCGTCGAGACAGACATTTCTCAATGCTATCCGGCGTCGCGGATTTGGCGGATTCCTGCCCGCTGCGCTTCGGGCCGCATGATGGCGACCGATCGGATTTAAGCATGGCCAAGGTCAAGTGCCATTTCGTCGACGATTATCGCGCTCTGGTGCGCAGGCTGATCGCGACCTATCCGCTTCCAGAGGCGATGTCGCGCGCGGTTGGCGGCAGTTACGAGGCGCTGGGCGAGGTTGAAAAACAACTGTTGATCGGTTGCGGTCTTCTGCCTGGGCATACGGTACTCGACATCGGCTGCGGGTCCGGCCGCCTGGCAAAGGCGCTGGTGCCCTATCTGCGTGACGGGCGCTTCCTGGGCACCGATGTGGTCGCGGACTTGCTCGACTACGCGAGGCAGGGCTGCCCGCCGGACTGGCAATTCGTGCAGGTCGAAGACATTCGAATACCGTTTGCCGACAACAGCGCTGACTTTGCCTGTTTCTTCTCGGTCTTTACTCATCTCCTTCACGAGGAGACGTATTGCTATCTCATTGAGGCGAGGCGGGCCGTCAAGCCGGGCGGCCGAATTGTTTTTTCGTTTCTCGAGTACGAGCACAACTGGGAGGTGTTCAAGAATACGTACAATACGATCAAGGCGGGAGGGGCCAACGATCATTTGAACGTGTTTATCGGACGCGACGCGATCGCTGCCTGGGCCCAACACCTCGGCATGCCGATTGTGGAAATTCGGGCGGCTACCGATCCTTTCGTCCCGTTGTCGCGACCCGTCGTCTTTGACGATGGCCGACGCATCGAGGGGAACGCCGCGCTTGGGCAATCTGTGTGCGTGTTGTCTAACGACAAGCGAGGCGCTCCAGTGCCGGAGGCTGACAGGTGGTCGATCAAGAGCTCCTATCGCATGTCGTATCGCAGCTGAAAGCACGTTATGAACGAACTGTACGTCTCGCAATCGCATCTCGCCAATGAAGTACCATTCCACGCCGGCTACCACGAGAGAGTTCCAGTACTACGCGCTGGCCGATGACAAGCACCAGTCGTAACCGCCTGTGCCCGTGCGGCAGCGGCAACCGCTACAAGGATTGCTGCGGGCGGCTGTCCGACGCGGCCCTTGCCCGAGACGAAGTCCCCGCGGCGGTGACGATCGCGAGGCGGATGAACGATGCGCTGATGGCGCAGCAGTCAAAGGATGTCCACCGGGCGGAAAGGATCTATCGCGAGGTCCTCGCGATCGCGCCCGATGTGCCCGATGCGCTGCACATGCTCGGCGTATTGAGGTTCGAGTCCGGCGATTACAATGAGGCCGCGAAGCTAATCGTGCGGGCACTCGACCTTACGGGGTGGCGGTTTCCACAGTTTCGGTACAACCTGGGATTAGTCATTGCCCGGGCGTATCGCGATCAAGGCGAGCGCGATCGCCTTGCGGCGCGCCGAATACCCGCGCATGCAAGCGGCGGGAAGCAGGGTGCCCGGCCGACGGTGGCGGTCGTCGTGCCGTGTTACAACCACGCCCGGTTCGTCAAGCGGGCGATCGACTCCGTGTTCTCACAGACGTATCGTCGAATCGAGCTGGTCGTCATCGACGACGGCTCCCGCGATGGTTCGCCGGAACTGATTCGGCGCGTGCTAGCGGATTCACCGTTTCCATGTCAGATAGTGACCAGGGAGAACCGCGGGGCCAGCGCGACGATCAACGAAGGCATTGCGTTGTCATCCGCGCCGTTCGTCAACATTCTGAACTCGGACGACTGGTTTTCAGACGATCGCATCGAGCTGATGGTCAATCACGTCGTCGGGAGCGGAGCGGAATGGGGCTTCTCCGGCACTGCACTCGTCGATGATCGAGACAGGGCGATCGACCCGAGATACGACAGGCGCGCCCGTACGCTCTCCACGATAGCCGACGCAGCGTCCAGGCAGGCAACGATCGGCTTCGCGTTTCTGGCGGGCAATGTTGCGATCTCGAGCGGCAACCTCTTCTTTTCGCGAAGCCTGTTCGAACGTGTCGGCGCGTTCGACGCATTGCGTTACAACCACGACTGGGAATTCGGTCTCCGCGCGCTTCGCGTCGCGGAGCCGGTTTTCGTCCCGGCGCAAACGTATTTCTACCGGCTGCATGACAGCAATACGATAAGCGACGCCGTCGGCGGCGGCGGGATGAAGGAGGCAAATGCGATACTGGGAGAGTTCTTTCGGTGGGCGCTGGAAGAAAAGGCCAGCGACAATGCTGTGGCGCCTACGATGCAGAACTGGGGCATGCATTTCGTGTGCTTCTGCCTGAACAGCGGTTTGGCTGGATTATTCGAGCCGGAAGCGCTCCGGGGACTGGCGGCAGGCATCGACGCCGCCGGCGGAGGTGGCGATCAGCGCGCCGGCGCCTCGGGGTTCTGACGCTGCAGTGGAGGCGGCGCTGCTCGTCGCGGACAGCGACATCCCGACGACGGCGCTGGTCGCGCGTGAGCTTCGCGAGGGATTCCCGGCGCTGGAGGTCCGGATCGCACCGGATATCTTCGGGGCCGAGGTTTCAGGCAGGCCGCTGGTCATCTCGCGCTTGTGCTTCCCGCGCTATTCATGGTTGCCCTCACATCTTGCGCGCCGCGGCGTACGCTATGCATACTTCCTCGACGACAACTTCTGGGAGATTACTGCTGAGATTGACGTGCGACTTGCGAGGTTTTTCCGGCATCCGGCAACCATCGAAACGCTCGACACATTCGTTCGGCACGCGGCCGTCGTCCTGACATGGTCGCAGTCGCTTCGCGACTATGTCGCAGATCGATTTCCGGGTACCCCTGCCGAGTTCGTGATGCCAGGATTTGATGTCGCGAAGGCAGAGTCGCTGCGTCTGCAGCGCGGGCAACGGCACGGAGTCGAAGACGAGGTCGTCCGCATCGGCTATCCAACCACACCGCGGCCGCGAGTCTCGCCGCTGATCGTTCCTGTGGTCGAGGACTTCTGGCGGAAATACGGTGCAACGGTCATGTTCGAATTCATAGGCTGGATGCCGGAAGCGCTCGCCCTGCTGCCCAATGTCATACTCCACCGCTGGATCGGCGATTACGACGCGTATCTGGCGTTCAAGGTGGCGCGCCGGTGGGACGTTGGCATCGCGCCGCTGATTGGCGAAGGATTCGAACGGTACAAGACCAACAACAAATATCGCGAGTATGGGGGATGCAGGGTGCCGGCCGTATACAGTGACGTCTCGCCCTTCCGGGAGACCGTCGACGACGGGAGGACCGGAATGCTCGTCGAAAACAGTTCGGAGGCCTGGATTGCGGCGCTCGAGCGCCTGGTGGCCTCTCCGCTATTGCGGTCGACGATCGCGGATGCGGCGTTCGAGGATGTGCAGCGGCATCATGATCTGCGCACGACGGGACGACTCTTCGCGGATACCGTCTTGCGGCATGGCCAGGCGTGAGCGATGACCGAGGCTACGCGCAATCAGGCGTGCCCTTGCGGAAGTGGATTGCGTTTCAAGCAATGCCACGGCAGGTCAGAGTCGCGCTCTGCGCCGCAGGCGGAGGGCGACCGCAGCCTGCGCTACGCACAGTTGATGGCGCAGGCGCTCGCGCACCGGCAGCATGGCGGTTTCGACGAGGCGCAGCGCGATTATCACGCGGCGCGGGAGATGGATCCAGGGCGGCCCGACGCGATGGCCATGCTGGCCGAGATGTACCGGGAGCAGGGTGATTTCAGCCGGGCGAAGGTCTCGATACTCGAGGCGCTGGAGCTGACCGGCTGGAAGTCGCCGACCCACCGCCGTAGTCTCGCCGCGATCATAGAAGACGAATCGGCGCTGCCCGGACCGGACGCTGAGGGCGAGCCAGACCGACGCTCGCTTGCGCGCTCGGATGTGCGACCGGCGCCAGCGAACGCCGAGTCACCCCAGGTTAGTGTGATCGTTCCCTGCTACAGACACGTGCGTTATGTCGAAGACGCCTTGTGTTCGGTCTACCGGCAGAGTTATCGCCACATTGGATTGATCGTGGTTGATAGCGGTTCCGATGATGGCTCCGCCGACGCGATCAGGCGATGCTTGCGCGATTCACCGTTTTCCCATCATTTCGTCGCTCGTAAACATCTCAATGCAGTCGACGCAATCAATGAAGCGGTGGAACTGGCGGCTGGCGCATTCGTCTGCTTGTTGAACGCCGACGATTGCATGCACGAGGACCGTATGCTCGACATGGTGACGGACATTGCCGACACTGGCGCGCAATGGGGATTTTCGTCGGTGGAATGCATCGATGCAGATGGCAACGCAATCGATCCATTGCGAAACCGGTTCGTTTACGATCTTTGCTGCGCCGCCGGCGAAGTGGCCGCCGGACCCACAGTTGGATTTTCCCTGTTGACGCAAAATGTGGCCGCCTCCTCAGGCAACCTCTTCTTGTCGCGCGAGCTCTTTCGTGTCCTTGGCGGGTTCCGCCCCTACAGGCACGTCTACGGCTGGGATCTCTGCCTTCGGGCGCTGCCGCTTGCCGAACCGGTCTTCGTTCGCAGAGCGGTTTACTACTACCGTATTCACGACGGCAACAGGCCCGAAGACGCCTTCGACGCCGCGCGCACCGAGGCCACGGAGGTGTGCAGCCGCTACTTGCGCTGGGCGTGCACTGTGCAGGACCCCGTTTCGGCGTTGGCGCCATGTGCCGCCAACTGGCGGGTCGAATTCAGCAAGCTGATGCTGGAAACGGGCCTGGCTGATCTCGTCGATATTCCCGCGCTGCGCGCACTCGCACAGCTTGGCGCGACGCCGACACGGCCGCCCCAGCCAACGCAGCCCGTCACTATTATTCGGCAGAGTTAGTCCTGCGTTGTCAGTGCGGCATCCGATCGTATCAGCGTCCGTCACTGCGCAGCGGGCGTAGTCATTTCCCACGGCAAGTTGCGCGTCAGCAGCA
>JBDTXW010000066.1:0-12382 GCA_040005975.1 Betaproteobacteria bacterium
TGCGAACGATGCGCAACTACCGGGTTTCCCGGTCGGCAATCGCTGTTGCGGTGATTGCCGCCACAACAGTGCTCGCCGGTTGCACGCTCGGACCGAATTACGCGCGGCCCGGGATCGAGACACCGGCAGCGTACAAGGAGGCGCAGGCGTGGAAGCAGGCGGAGCCGCGCGATAACGAACCACGCGGCAGCTGGTGGAAGGTGTTCGACGATCCGCAACTCGATGCGCTCTTGAGCCAGGTCGAGGTCAGCAACCAGACGATCAAAGCCGCCGAAGCGCGTGTGCGCGAGGCACAAGCGCTGACGCAGGCTGCCCAAGCGGCGTATTTTCCGATCGTGACCGCCAATGCCGGCGCCACCCGCAGCGGCGGGCGCGCGGGGACCGGCGTCAACGGCACGCCAACGGGCGGGCCGCGCAACAATTTCAATGTCGCGCTCGACGTCAACTGGGAGATCGACCTCTGGGGCCGTGTGCGCCGAACGGTCGAGGCGGGCGAGGCGACCGCGCAGGCGAGCGTCGCCGACCTGGAAGCGGCCAAATTGTCGGCGCAGGCACAGCTCGCCGAAGACTATTTCCTGCTGCGCGCGCAGGATACGCAGATTCGACTGTTCGCGACCACCGTCGACGCCTATCAGAAATCGCTGCAGCTGACGCGCAATCAGTATGCGGTCGGCGTCGCCGCGCGCGCCGATGTCGCGCAGGCCGAAACCCAGCTCAAGTCGACGCAGGCGCAGGCTCTCGACGCCGGCGTGCAGCGCGCGCAGCTCGAACATGCAATCGCCGTGCTGCTCGGCAAGGCGCCGGCGGACTTCTCGATCGCCGCCGAAACGGTCACCACCACCTTTCCGCCGATTCTGCCGGGCCTGCCGTCCGAGCTCTTGGAGCGCCGGCCCGACATCGCGGCAGCGGAGCGACGCACGGCGGCGGCGAACGCCCAGGTCGGCGTCGCCGAGGCCGCATTCTTTCCGTCGCTTACGCTGTCGGCGACCGGCGGGGTCCAGAGCTCGGTGCTGTCGCAGCTCTTTTCGCTGCCCAGCCGCTATTGGTCGCTGGGTCCGGCGCTGGCGCAGACGATATTCGACGCGGGCTTGCGCCGCGCCCAGTCGGCGCAGGCGATGGCGACCTACGACGAGAATGTCGCCACTTATCGGCAGACCGTACTGACCGGCTTCCAGGAAGTCGAGGACAATCTGGCGGCGCTGCGGATTCTCGAACAGGAGGCCGCGGTGCAGGACGAGGCCGTCACGGCGGCGCGCGAATCGCTGACGATCACGTTGAACCAGTACCGCGCCGGCACAGCGAACTATCTTGCGGTCGTCGTCGCGCAGGCCACCGCGCTTGCAAACGAGCGCGCCGCATTGATGATCCTGGGCCGCCGGCTGACGGCCAGTGTCGCGTTGATCAAGGCCTTGGGCGGAAGCTGGAGCGCGGCTGAGCTGCCGCCCCGATAGAATCCTGCGGCCTAGCGAGCGGGTGGGTCCGCTTCCGCGGCAAACTGCGCCAGCAGCGCGGCGGCGAGGGTCGACTCGCGCTTGTAGAATCCCTCGGTGTGGAATGTCTCCTCGAGCGCGAACAACTCGTAGTCCAGATGATGGCAGAGCTCGTGAATCAGCGTGCGCAGGAACGTTTTGAACGCCACGACCTGTTTTTTCTGCGCGGTGCGCATCCAGACGGTGATGCGCGCGGCGACACCTTCATCCTCGGGCTCATACAGGCCATGGAGCTCGCCATAGTCGTCGGCGGGGCGGCGCGCCAGCACCCGCACGCGTACCGGCGGCACGTGATAACCCCGGGTCAGCGCGCTGATCAACGCCTGGGAGCCGGCCTGGATGGCGGCGCGGTCGTCACCGCGCAAGCCCGACGCGATGCGCGCAACGGTGGCACCGAGCGCGAGCCCGGGCGGCAAACCCAGCGATTCGATCGCATCGCTGCGCAGATAAATGCGCTGACGGGGGCGAGAAAGACGGTCGAAATAGGCAAAGCGCATCGCCACGCAGTCTACCGAACTCGCCGCATGCCGCAAGCGTTGCCGACGTTCGCTGCGATCGCCCGATGAGAGCGGAGCGTCCCGCGCGGCGCATCGAGCCCGCAGTACTTGCGTTCGATGCATCGGGCAATCCCTGCTCGCCTCAATTCGGCGACATCTACCACAGTGCCGACTCGGGGCCGGGGCAGGCGCGCCACGTGTTCCTGCACGGCAACGACCTGCCCGTGCGCTGGGCGCGCGCGCGGGCGTTCACGATCGTCGAGACCGGATTCGGGCTGGGGCTCAATTTCCTGGCGACCTGGCAGGCGTGGCGCGATGATCCGCAGCGCTGCGCGCGACTGCACTTCGTATCGATCGAACGCTGGCCGTTTGTCCAGGCCGATCTCGCGACCCTGCACGCGCGCCATGCTGGATTCGCGCCGCTGTCGTCGCAACTGCGCGCCGCGTGGCCGCCGCTGGTGCCTGGACTGCACCGGCTGCACTTCGACGACGAGCGCGTCACGTTGACGCTCGCCTTCGACGAGGCGATCGAGGCGGTGCGCGGTCTGCATCTGGCCGCCGATGCGTTCTATCTGGACGGGTTCGCGCCGGACCGCAACGCCGCGATGTGGTCGCCGCAACTATTGAAGGCGCTGGCGCGGCTTGCCGCACCCGGCGCGACGGCGGCGACCTATACCGCGGCGGCTAGCGTGCGCGACGGGTTGATCGCGGCCGGATTCGACGTGGAAAAACGCCCCGGCTTCGGGCGCAAGCACGACATGCTCACCGCTCGTCATGCGCCGCGATGGCCTATGCACCGGCCCCGGACACCCGTGCCATGGCCCGAACGTCGTGCCATCGTCGTCGGCGCGGGAGTGTCGGGTGCCGCGGTCGCCTCGCGGCTTGCGGTGCGCGGCTGGCGAATCGACCTCATCGAGCGTGGCGGCGCAGCTTCAGGCGCGGCGTCGCGATTGCGCGCCGGCGTGTTCCAGCCGCACGTCTCACGCGACGACAACCTGCTCTCCCGTTTCACGCGCGCCGGATTCCTCTACGCGTTGCGGGTATGGGCCGGCGCGCTCGAAGCTGCGACAGCGCCGGCGTGGCAACGTTGCGGCGTGCTGCAATTGGCCGATGGTGCCGACAACGAGGCGCGCGTCGCCGCCACCGCGGTCGAACTCGCCCATCCGGTCGAATATGCAATGCACGCGACGCGCCACGACGCCTGCGCGCTCGCCGGCAGAGCCGTAGCGATCGGCGGCTGGTGGTTTCCGATGGCGGGGTTCGTACGCCCGGCGGCGATCGTGCAGGCACAGCTTGGTCACGCGGCGCGGTATGCCGGCAACGGACCGGCGCCGATGCTCCATCTCGATCGCGCCATCGCAAGCCTTGAGTGCGATGCCGGCCGCTGGATCGCGCGCGACGCCGCCGGAGAGGAAATCGCCGCAGCGCCGGTGGTCGTGCTGGCCAATGGCTGTGATGCCGCCCGGCTTGCCCAGCTCGGCGGTGATCCGCTGCGGCGCATACGCGGCCAGCAAAGCTACCTGCAGGCGCCACCGTTCCTGGCGCCGCGCGTCGTCGTCGGCGGCGATGGCTACGTGTTGCCGGCAGTCGACGGTCTCACGGTCGCCGGTTCGACCTACGATCTCGACAACTTCGATCCGCGCCCCGATGCGGCAAGCCACGCCGTCAACCTCGCCCGCGCCGAACGCATGCTGCCGGGTAGCGCAGCCGGCATCGATGCGGAGACGCTCGAAGGAGGCGTCGGTTTCCGCTGCGTGGCCACCGACCGCTTGCCGATCGTCGGCGCGATCGTCGATGTCGGTCGCGCGCGTGCCGATCATGCCGCGCTTACCGGCGCCCATCTTGCCGATCTGCCGCGCGTTCCCGGCCTTTACGGCGCGTTTGCGTTCGCCTCTCGAGGCCTGTCATGGTCAGCGCTCGCGGCCGAAGCGCTCGCCAGCGAAATCGATGCCGAACCCGCACCGCTTTCGCGTTCGCTACTCGCTGCGATCGATCCCGGCCGCTTCGTGGTCAAGGCGCTGCGGCGCGGCGCGCTTTAGCGGGTGCGCCAAGCGCGATACCATACGGACGACGCACCAACGAAACCATGTCCGCTGCGATCGCCGCCCTGCTCAAACCGAACACCCGCGACATCGGCGGTCTGCTGGTGCAGCGCCTGCTGCCGGCGTTTCCGACACAGATGGTCGGGCCGTTCATTTTCTTCGATCACTTCGGGCCGGTGCAATTTGCCCCCGGACGCGGCATCGACGTCCGGCCGCATCCGCATATCGGCCTCGCCACCGTCACCTATCTTTTCGAGGGCGGCCAGGTGCATCGCGACAGCCTGGGCAATGTGCAGGCCATCGTGCCCGGTGACGTCAACTGGATGACCGCCGGGCGCGGGATCGTGCATTCCGAGCGCAGCGGGCCGGAAGACCGCGCCGCGGGCCACCGGCTGCACGGACTGCAAACGTGGGTCGCCCTGCCGAAATCGCACGAGCAGGTCGATCCTTCGTTCAGTCACCATCCGAAGGCATCGCTGCCGGAGATCGCGCATCCCGGCGCGACGATGCGCCTGCTCGCGGGCACCGCGTTCGGCCGGCGCGCACCGACGCCGACGTTCTCGCCGATGATCTACCTGGCGATCGACCTGGAGGCCGGCGCGGCGGTCGAACTGGCGCCCGAGCACGAGGAGCGCGCGGTGTACGTAGTCGATGGCGACGCGCGGATCGGCGACGTATCGTTGCCGGTCGGACACATCGCCGTGCTGACGCCGGCGATGGCGGTGCGCGTCGAGGCACAGTCGGCGGCGCGGCTGGTCGTTCTCGGCGGCGCGAAGATCGACGGCACGCGGCTCATCTGGTGGAATTTCGTCGCCAGCTCGAAAGAGCTGATCGATGGCGCCAGCGCACGCTGGCGCGAGCAGGGGTATCCGCCGGTCCCCGGCGAGACCGAGTTCATCCCGTTGCCTTGATGTAACTTACAACCCCGCCGCCGCGCGTAGCGCGTCGGCGCGATCGATGTTTTCCCAGGTGAATTCGGGCTCGTCGCGCCCGAAGTGGCCGTAGGCGGCGGTCTTCAGGTAGATCGGCCGCAGCAGGTCGAGCATCTGGATGATGCCCTTGGGCCGCAAGTCGAAATTGGTCGTCACGAGCGCCGCGATTTTCTCGTCGGAAATCTTGCCGGTGCCTTCGGTGTACACGGTCACGTTGATCGGCTGCGCAACCCCGATCGCATACGAGAGCTGCACCTGGCATTGCCGCGCGATGCCGGACGCGACGATGTTCTTGGCGACATAGCGCGCGGCGTAAGCGGCCGACCGATCGACCTTCGACGGATCCTTACCGGAGAACGCGCCGCCGCCGTGCGGCGCGGCGCCGCCGTAGGTGTCGACGATGATCTTGCGGCCGGTCAGGCCGGCGTCGCCGTGCGGGCCGCCGATTTCGAAGCGCCCGGTCGGATTGACGAGGTAGCGCGTGTTGACCAGCATCGCCGCCGGCAGGACCGGCTTGATGATCTCCTCGATGACGGCTTCGGCCAACTGCTCCTGCTTGTGATTCATCTCGGGATGATGCTGCGTCGAGAGCACCACGGTGTCGATGCTCGTCGGCTTGCCGCCGGTGTAGCGCACCGTCACTTGGGACTTGGCGTCCGGCCGCAGCCACGGCAGTCGTCCGTCGCGGCGGACTTCGCTCTGCCGCTGCACCAGGCGATGCGCGTAGTAGATCGGAAAGGGCATCAGCGCGGGCGTTTCGTCGCAGGCGTAGCCGAACATCAGGCCCTGGTCGCCGGCGCCCTGGTTCATGTATTCATCGGACGTGCGATCGACGCCGCGCGCGATGTCGGGCGACTGACGGCCGTAGCAGACCATCACTGCGCAACCCTCCGCGTCGAAGCGCAGTTCGGGGTCGCTGTAGCCGATGCGATGAATCGTGTCGCGCGCGATTCGCGCATAGTCGTGCTTGTGCGAAGTCGTGATTTCTCCGGTCATCACGACCAGGCCGGTCGACACCAGCGTTTCCGCCGCTACCCGGCCGTGCGGATCCAGCGTTAGAATTGCATCGAGGACGGCGTCGGAAATCTGATCGGCGACCTTGTCCGGGTGGCCCTCGGACACCGACTCCGACGTAAACAGAAACTCGTTCATTACCGCCCCCTGCTGGATTGATCCGGATGCGCCACGGCGACGAATGCGCGGCGCGAAGAGTCGGATTCTAGCAAATTAGCCGGGGTGACCGCTGCATCGGTGTCAGAAAGGTCCTCGATGATCATCCCCGCCACCGTCGAAAACATCGCGCGCGCCGCGCGGGCACTCGCCGCGGGCGAGCTCGTCGCGTTTCCGACCGAAACCGTCTATGGACTGGGAGCAAACGCGCGCGACGCAGCCGCGGTCGGACTCCTGTTCGCCGCCAAGGGAAGGCCGGCCGATCATCCGGTCATCGTTCATCTCGCCGATACCGCGGCGCTGCCGCGCTGGGCGCGAACGGTTCCAGCCGGCGCCAGTGCGCTCGCCGCGGCCTTCTGGCCGGGTCCGTTGACCTTGATCCTGCCGCGGGCCGACGATGTACCGAACAATGTGACGGGCGGCCAGCAGAGCGTGGGTTTGCGCGTGCCCGCGCACCCGACCGCGCACGCGCTGCTCGCGGAAGTCGCCGTACTCGGCTGCGATGGGGTCGCCGCGCCGTCGGCGAACCGCTTCGGACGGATCAGCGCGACTACTGCGGTCCATGTCGCCGATGAATTCGGCGCCGCAATCGCGCTGATCCTCGACGGCGGCGCGTCGCATCACGGTATCGAATCGACGATCATCGATTTCAGCAGCGGCGACCCCGTGCTGCTGCGTCCCGGATCGATCACCCGTGAGGAGCTGACGCGCGTGCTGGGAGCCGCGCCGCGCTCGGCGCAGGCAGGCGCGACGCGCGCTTCCGGGACGCTCGCCTCGCACTATGCGCCGCGAACGCCGGCGAAATTGCTGCCGCGCACCGAGCTCCTGGCGGCGCTTGCCGGCCTGGGCGGAGCGAACGCACATATCTCGGTGCTCGCGCATTCAGTCACGCAGCCGCCGGAATTCGAGGGCGCATGGTTCGATGCGCCGGGCGAGAGCGCGCGGTACGCGCAGCAGCTCTACTCAAACCTGCGCGCACTGGACGCGCGCGAGGCAGACGAGATCTGGATCGAGGCACCGCCCGACGGCCCCGACTGGGTCGCCATCGGCGACCGGCTGAGGCGAGCGACGCACCGGGATTGACCGGCGTCAGCAGCGCGCATCGATCCATCATACCCGCCGCCCATGCCGCGACGCTCGCCTGCCATTGTCCTTGCCCCGGACTCGTTCAAGGGATCGCTGTCGGCGTCGGCCGCGGCCAGCGCGATCGCCGAAGGCTTGCGGCGCGTCTGGCCTGACGCCGATCTTCGCCAGTGCCCGATGGCCGATGGCGGCGAAGGAACGCTCGACGCAATACTCTCGCGCGGCGGGCGACGATTGACCGACCGCGTCAGCGATGCCTCGGGCGAGCCGATCGACGTCAGCTACGGAATGCTGGACGACCCGGTGATCGCGGTGCTCGAAGCCGCGCAGATCATCGGGCTCACTGATCGCGCCACCGCCAACGTCGATGTCGGCCGCCGCACGACGCGCGGATTGGGCGAGCTGATTCGCCTCCGCCTCGACGCCGGCGTCCGCCGTTTCATGATTGGCTTGGGCGGCAGCAGCACCAACGACGGCGGCGCGGGCCTGCTGGCTGCGCTGGGGCTCGAGCTCGTCGATGCACGCGATCGAACGATCGAGCCGACACCGGAAGGCTTGGCGTCGCTCGCGACGGTCGACGCAAGCCATCTCGATTCGCGGCTTGGCGAGGCACACATTATCGTGATGTCCGACGTCAATAATCCGCTGACCGGCGAGCATGGCGCAACCGCGATCTTCGGTCCGCAGAAAGGCGTACCGCGCGATCGCATCGCCGAGATCGACGGCCGCATCGCGAGGTTCGCGACGCTGGCCGAGAGCGCGCTCGCCCGGTATGTGCAGGATAAACCCGGCGCGGGCGCAGCCGGCGGCCTGGGCTTCGCGCTGCAGTTGATCGGCGCCGAAATACGCTCGGGAGCCGAAGTCGTCGCCGACCTGATCGGGCTGGACGCGGCGCTCGACGGCGCCGACTGGGCGATTACCGGCGAAGGCAGGAGCGACGCGCAGACTGCACTGGGCAAGACCCCGCTGATCGTGGCCAGGCGCGCGGCAGCACAAAGCGTCCCCGCGACGCTGATCTCGGGAAGTATCGACCGCACGGCGCTGCCCGAGCTGGGCCATCATTTTGACGGCTGCTTTTCGCTGCCGTCCGGACCGGCGAGCCTCGAGCAATGTTTAGGCGATGCCTCCGGCTTGCTCGCCGATCGCGCCGAGCAGGTCGCACGCCTGTTCCAAGCCGCGCGCCGCTAAACGCACGCGCGCGAGCCGCGTCAGTGCACCGCCCCCATCAGGTGATCGGGGAGCCACGTGGCGATTTCCGGAAAAATGCACAGCAGCACGATCTGCAGCATCATGCATAGCACATAGGGAATCGTTCCCCACATGATGCGGGCCACCGGCACGTCCGGCGCGATCGCGCTGACGATGTAGATGTTGAGTCCCACCGGCGGATGAATGAGTCCGATCTCCATGTTGATCGTCAGAATGACACCGAACCACACCGGATCGAACCCGGCCGCCTTGATGATCGGGTAGAGGATCGGTGCCGTCATCAGGATGATCGCGGCCGGCGGAATGAAAAACCCGCAGACCAGAAGGAAGAGATTGATCATCGCCATCAGCACCCAGCGATTGACGTGCATGTCAGCGATGCCCTGTGCCAGCGTCTGCGTCAGGTACAGTGAGGTCAGCATGTAGCCGAACAGTACGGCCGCGGCGATGATCATCAGGATCATCACCGATTCGCGCGTCGTGTCGCGCAGGATCTTCCACCATTGCCGCGGCCGCCACATCCGGTAGATGACCATCGCCATCACGACGCAGAGCGCGGCACCGACGCCGGCCGCCTCGGACGGCGTCGCGATGCCGCCGTAGAGGACGTACATCACGCCGATGACGATGGCCAGGAACGGCGCGACTTTCGGAATCGATCCGAACTTCTCCTTCCAGGTGTAACGGAAGTCCGCGGCATGCACGCGGAAGCCCCGCTTCCAGATGATGAACAGCGTCCACAGCATGAAAAGCGCCGTCAGCATCGCGCCGGGCACGACGCCGGCCAGGAACAGCCTGCCGATCGAAGTTTCGGTCGCGATGCCGTACAGGATGAACGTGATCGACGGCGGAATCAGGATGCCCAGCGTGCCGCCGGCGCAGATCGACCCGGTCGCGATGTCGTCCGGATAGCCGCGGCTGCGCATCTCCGGAATGCCCATCTTGCCGATTGCGGCGCAGCAGGCCGGCGATGAGCCGGTGAGCGCGGCGAACAGCGCGCAGGCGCCCAGGTTCGAAATGACCAGTCCGCCCGGCAGCCGGTACAGCCAGCGGTCGAGCGCCTCGTACAGGTCCTTGCCGGCGGGCGACGAGCCGATCGCGGCCCCCATCATCACGAACATCGGAATCGACACCAGCGTGAAGTCATTCAGCCCGGCATAGAACGTCTCGGCGACCACGTGCAGCGCGTCGAAGCCTTGAAACAGCACGACGAAGGCGATCGAAATCGCGCCCAGCCCGAATGCGACGGGGGCGCCCGAGAGCAACACGATCAACGTGACTAGCAGTACCAGCGCGCCCTGCGTCGCCGGGCTCATGGGACGCGCTCCACGGTGATTCCGAACGGCGCTTCGCGTCCGGTAAGAAGCGCCATCAGGTCAGCAATGCTTTGGAGCGTGAGGAGGCCGAGCCCGATCGGCATCGACGCGTAGGGAATCCACAGCCGCGCGCGCCACATCGTGTCGGAAACCCACTTGTTGTCCCAGGCTTCCTTCCAGAACATGAACGTGAGCACGGCGATGACGACGCAAAAGGCGATCGTCAGCACAGAGGCGAACAGCGCCAGCCACCGGCGACTGAGCGGGCCGGCGTAATGCGGCAGCACGTCGACGTTGACGTGGCCGCGCGTCAACAGAACGAACGGGCTGCCGATGAACGTTGCGGCGACCAGGCAGTAGGTGACGAAATCGGTCTGCCAGATCGTGTTCCGGTTGAGCGCGTAGCGCACGAACACCATCTCGCAGACGACGACCACGCCGGCGCCGATCAGTGCCGCGGCGACAAAGCCGCAGAGCGTCGACAGGCGACGGACGCTGCGGATGAACGCGTCGATCGAGCGTCGGTGAGCGGCCATGCTAAGCGGGAGAAGATCTGGCCTGACGCTTGCTCATCCCGCCGGCGCAGTGTCAGCCCGCTATTTGACGCTCAGCGCGTCGTCGATCAGTTGCTTGCCGTCAGGGACTTCCTTGGCGAATTCCGCATACGAGCTCTGCTTGGCGAGGTTGACCCAGGCGTCGTATTCGGCCGGCGTCAGCGTGACCACCTCGACCTTGTGGTCCTTGAATACCTTGATCATCTCGTCGTCGAGACCTTTGGCTTCCTTGCCGAAGTAGTCCTGCGCCTTCTTGCCTGCTTTGAGCAGGACGTCCTGCTGTTTCTTGTCCAGGCGGTCGAAGCTCTTCTTGGACATCAGCACCGGCTCGTACATGAACCACAGCGCATTCTCGCCCGGTGCGGTGACGCACTTGACCTGCTCGTAGATGCGAAACGAGACGAAGCTGCCCGTGCTGGTGTCGGTGGCCTCGGCGACGCCGGTCTGCAGCGCGTTGTAAACCTCGTTGCTCGGGATCGAGACGATCGACGCGCCGGCCGCCTGCCACATCGCCGCGAACGTCGGCCCCGCCGAGCGGATCTTCTGGCCTTTGATGTCGTCCGGCGTGCGTATGCAATTCTTCTTGGACGCCACGGCACCGGCGAGCCACGCATCCGACAGCACGATGACCCCGGCTTGCTCGATCTTGGACCGGATGTCCTTCATGAACTTGGAATTGCCGAGCCTTGCCGCGCGCTCGTGACTGCGCACCAGTCCAGGCATCAGGGTCGCGCCGAATTCGCGCACTTTGCCGCTCGCGTAGTCGAGCGGAAACGACGAGATGTCGAGCTGGCCGTTGACCAGCGCGTTCCACTGCTCGTTCGGCTTGAACAGCGAGGCGCCGGGATAGACCTGGACGTCGAGGTCGACGCCCGCCGCCTTGGCATCGCGCGCGATGATCTGCACCATCTCGTCGCGCACATCGCCCTTGCCCCCGGGGAATTGATGCGAGGCGCGCAACGTGATCGGCGCCGCCGCTATCGATCCTGCCGCCAAGACGGTCGCCAGCGCAGCCGTCAGGCGCAAATACCCGAACTTGCTCATCATGATTTCCTCCTCAATGCGTCGCCGAATAAGGCCACGGCGGCCGGCGACGGCTCTTAAGGCCGTTCGCGAATCCTGTTGCACTGCCAGCTACCGCCCCGGCGCAGGCCTGCGCTTTCGCGCTGTCGCGGCGGAGGCTTCAGGCGTCGTAGCCGACGACCTCGCTGGTCGCCCCGCCCGCGCTT
Source organism: Betaproteobacteria bacterium (assembly GCA_040005975.1). Classification (GTDB taxonomy): domain Bacteria; phylum Pseudomonadota; class Gammaproteobacteria; order Burkholderiales; family Casimicrobiaceae; genus PALSA-1003. Next base: position 11,523 of record JBDTXW010000066.1, read on the forward strand.
ACCTGAACTGCACAGTACTTGAACTCGGGAATCTTGCCAAATGGATCGAGCACCGGGTTAGTCAGCAGATTCGCGGCGGCTTCGTAATAGCAGAACGGTATGAATACCGCGCCGCGCGGCGTGCCCTCATCGGCGCGCGCCGACAAAGTGATGCTGCCGCGGCGTGACGCGACGGTAATTGCATTGCCCGGCTCGACGCCAAGCTTCTTCAGGTCGTCGGGGTTGACCGACGCGACCGGCGAAGGTTCGATCGTGTCGAGCACCCGGGCACGCCGGGTCATGCTGCCGGTATGCCAGTGCTCGAGCTGACGCCCGGTTATCAGCACGAACGGATAGTCGACATCCGGCCGCTCGGCCGCGGGAATGATCGCCGCCGGCACGAAGCGGCCCTTGCCATCCGCCGTCGGAAAGTCGTCGGTGAACACGACGCGCTGTCCCGGATCGCCCTCGTGCTCGCAAGGGTAGGTGACCGCGTGCTCGCGTTCGAGACGCTCCCACGTGATGCCTGCGATCGATGGCATCGTCCGTCGCATCTCTTCGAAAACCTGGCTCGGATGATCGTAATGCCAGTCGAGGCCCAAGGTCCTTGCCATCGCGACGATGATCGCCAGGTCCTGGCGCGCCTCGCCCGGCGGCTCGAGCGCCTGCCGGCCGAGCTGGACGCTGCGATCGGTATTGGTGAATGTGCCGGTCTTCTCGGGGAACGCCGATGCCGGCAGGATAACGTCGGCCAGATATCCGGTCTCGGTGAGGAAGATGTCCTGCACGACCAGCATCTCGAGCTCGGAGAGCGCCTGCCGTGCGTGGCTGACGTCGGGATCGGACATCGCCGGGTTCTCGCCCATGATGTACATGCCGCG
>JBDTXW010000067.1:0-12308 GCA_040005975.1 Betaproteobacteria bacterium
AGTCGAAAGACGCCAAGGACGCCAAGGAGGGCAAGAGCACGAAGGGCGCGGCTGCAACGCCGTCCGCGGCCAAGCCCAATCCGGCGTTGCCGCTCAAGCCTGACGACAAGATCGCCCCGCCCGCCGGCAAGTGACCGCAGTCGAACGCAATGAGCACGCTATCGGTCGCCGCGCTGAACAAGCGCTACAAATCGCGCACCGTCGTTCACGATGTGTCGCTGGCGGTAGGTAGCGGCGAGGTCGTCGGGCTGCTGGGGCCCAACGGCGCCGGCAAGACCACCTGCTTCTACATGATCGTCGGACTGGTCGCCGCCGACGGTGGCACGATCGAGCTCGACGGCGACGATCTGACGCGAATGCCGATTCACGCGCGCGCGCGGCTGGGCCTGTCGTACCTGCCGCAGGAAGCGTCGATCTTCCGCAAGCTTTCGGTCGCCGACAACGTGCAGGCGATCCTCGAGCTGCAGGGCATCGACGCCGACGAGATCGCCAACCGTCTCGACGCGCTGCTCGAAGACTTGTCGATCTCGCATTTGCGCGATGCGTCCGCCGTGAGCCTTTCCGGCGGCGAGCGCAGGCGTGTGGAGATCGCGCGTGCGCTGGCGACGAGGCCGCGCTTCATCCTGCTCGACGAGCCGTTTGCCGGCATCGATCCGATCGCCGTGCTCGACATTCAGAAGATCATCGGCTTTCTGAAGGAGCGCGGGATCGGCGTGCTGATCACCGACCACAACGTGCGCGAAACGCTGGGCATCTGCGACCGCGCCTACATCATCAACGAGGGCCGGGTGCTGGCGTCGGGAACGCCCGACGAAATTGTTTATAATGAAAACGTCAGGAAAGTCTACCTAGGAGAGCATTTCCGGCTTTAGCCATGACGATGATCGATCCGGGCAGGCGCGGTTTCCCGCCGACCCCGCGGCCCTGCCGCGGCGCCGGCGGCCGCTCCGTGCCCGTTTCCGGTCCGCAGCATCGGCTTTCCCGTCCCGTCCGCCTCGCCGAGGCGGACGCGCCGACAGCAGTGTCGATGCAGCGCAGCACCGGCCGCGCTGGCGCAGGACCCCGATGAAGCCAACGCTCCAGCTGAAGCTCAGTCAGCACCTGACGCTGACGCCGCAACTGCAGCAATCGATCCGCTTGCTCCAACTCTCGACCCTGGAGCTCAACGCGGAAGTCGAGCGGCTGCTGCAGGAAAATCCTCTGCTGGAAAAGGCCGAGGACGACGAGCACGTTCCACCGCCGCCGGAATTCGCGCAGTCGGCAGCGACTTCCGCGACCGTCGACGAACCGCTGGAGCGCGCCGACGGTACGCTGCAGTCGGATTTCGATTCGATGACCAGCGCCGCCGGCGACGGCGACTGGGGCAGCTCATCGGGCTCGAGCGGCGACGACGACGACGACAATTTTTCACCGCAGCAGGTTGCGACCAGCTCGCTGCGCGACCATCTGAATGGGCAGCTCGCCGAGCTGAATCTTCCGCGGCGCGACCGGCAAATCGTAGCCGCGCTGATCGATGCACTGAACGACGACGGCTACCTGACCACGTCCCTCGAGGAGCTTCTGGAGTTCTTTCCCGAGGAACTCGGCATCGAAGCCGACGAGCTGTCGATCGCGCTGCGTCACCTGCAGAATTTCGAGCCCGCCGGCGTCGGCGCCCGCGACGCCGCGGAGTGCCTGGCGCTGCAGCTCAAGGTGATGCCCGCGACGACGCCCTTCCTTTGCGAGGCGCTGAAGCTGGTCGAGCACCATCTGCCGCTGCTGGCCGCGCGCGACTTCGGCAAGCTGAAGCGCCTGCTGCACATCGACGACGCCGGTCTGCGCGGCGTGCGCACGCTGATAACGAGCCTGCACCCGCGACCCGGCGGCGAATTTTCCAAGACCGAAGCGAACTATGTGATTCCGGACGTGGTCGTACGAAAGATACGAGGTCGCTGGGTCGCGGCGCTCAACGAGGCCGCAATGCCCAAGCTGCGGCTGAACCGCATCTATGCCGATATACTCACGCGCAACCGGGGCTCATCGAACCAGCAGCTCGCGGCGCAGCTGCAGGAGGCGAAATGGCTGATTCGCAACGTCCAGCAGCGGTTCGAGACGATCCTGCGCGTGTCGCAGGCCATCGTCGATCGCCAGCGGCATTTCTTCGATCACGGCGAAGTTGCGATGCGCCCGATGGTCCTGCGTGAGATCGCCGAAATCCTGAACCTGCACGAGTCGACGATCTCGCGCGTCACCGCGCAGAAGTACATGCTGACGATGCGGGGTACCTACGAGCTCAAGTACTTTTTCGGCAGCCACGTCGCCACCGACACCGGCGGCGCCGCATCGGCTACCGCAATCCGCGCGCTGATCAAGCAGCTGATCGGCGCCGAAGATCAGAATTCGCCGCTTACCGACAGCCGCATCGCCGACCTGCTGGGCGACCAGGGCATCGTCGTCGCGCGCCGCACGGTCGCCAAGTATCGGGAAGCACTGCAGATACCTCCGGTCAATCTGCGCAAGGCCATCTAAGGTCGCGCGCCAATGCGAAGGAGAGCTGGATGAACCTGAGCCTGAGCGGACATCACCTTCTGATCACTCCGGCGATCCGCGACTACGTGACGGTAAAGCTCGATCGGGTCACGCGGCATTTCGATCATGTGATCGACGTCACCGTGGTGCTCTCCGTCGACAAACTCAGGCAGCAGGTGACCGCCAATCTGCACATCCGCGGCAAGGACATCCATGCCGAGTGCATCGATCCCGACATGTACGCGGCGATCGACGCGCTCGCCGACAAGCTCGACCGGCAAGTGCTGCGGCACAAGGAAAAGAAGAACGGGCAACGTCACGAACCCGGTGCGATCAAGCGCGCCGCCAGCGCCTCGGCGCCGCGCAAGGCGCGCCCTCAATAGGCTCGCTGCCCGGCGTATAATCGCGTCCGGCGGAGCGGCGCTCAAGGCGTCGCTCCGGATTCCGTCGCCCACCCATCCCAGATGATGAACCAGATCGCGCAGCTTCTGCCGCAAGCGAACATCGCGCTCAACCTCGAAGCGACCAGCAAGAAGCGCCTGTTCGAGCAGATCGGCGCGCTGTTCGAGACGCACTCGCAGATCGCGCGCTCGGTCGTGTTCGACAGCCTGTTCGCGCGCGAGCGGCTGGGATCGACCGGGCTCGGCCAGGGTATCGCGATTCCGCACGGCCGGATCAAGGGGCTCAAGCAGGCGATGGGAGCCTTCGTGCGGCCGCAGCAGCCGATTCCGTTCGATTCGCCGGACGGCAAACCGGTCGAGCAGGTGTTCGTCCTGCTCGTGCCCGAACAGGCAACCGAGGAGCATCTGGAGCTGCTCTCCGAGCTCGCGCAGATGTTCGGCGAAAGGTCGTTCCGCGAACAGGTCGCGATGGCGGCCGATGCCGCCGAGGTGCACCAGGTGTTCGCCTCCTGGCAGCCGGCACCGTCATGAGCCGAAGTAGCGCCACGCGGCAGATCACCATCGAGCGATTGATCGCCGACAATCAGGAGCGGCTGGGCATGACTTGGCTCGCGGGCAGGCAGGGCGGCAACCGCGTGCTCACCGGCGAGGCTGCGCTGAAGCCGACGATCGGGCAGGTCGGCCACATGAATTTTATTCACCCGTTCCGCGTACAGATGATCGGCGCGGCCGAGGCCAGCTATCTGCGCAGTCTGCCCGAAGACGCGCTGCAGCAGGCGATCGCGCGCCTGTTCACCACCGACCTGGCCGCGATCATCGTCGCCAATGGCGAAGAAATCCCCAAATATCTGCTGGACGCCTGCAACCGGCACCACATGGCGCTGCTGACCTCGCCGCAACCCTCGCCGCACGTCGTCGACGTGATCCGTCTCTACCTGTCGCGCATGCTCGCCGAATCGACGTCGCTGCACGGCGTGTTTCTCGACGTGCTCGAGATGGGCGTGTTGATCACCGGCGCTTCGGCGATCGGCAAGAGCGAGCTCGCGCTCGAGCTGATTTCGCGCGGCAACGGTCTTGTCGCCGATGACATCGTCGAGCTCTACCGCATTTCGCCGGACACGCTCGAGGGACGCTGCCCGGCGGTGCTCAAGGACTTCCTCGAAGTGCGCGGCATCGGCGTGCTCAACATCCGGACGATTTTTGGCGAGACTGCGGTGCGCCCGCGCAAACTGCTCAAGTTGATGGTTCACCTCGAGGACCACAGCAACGAGCAATTCTCCGAGCTCGACCGGCTGCAGGTCAGCGCGACATACCAGGAGATCCTCGGCGTGCCGATTCGCAAGGTGACGATCCCGGTCGCAGCCGGGCGCAATCTCGCCGTGCTCGTCGAGGCGGCGGTGCGCAACTTCGTTCTCAACCAACGCGGCATCGACAGCACCAAGGAGTTCATCGAGCGGCAACAGAAGCTGATGGAAGACGGGGGCTGATGGACCTGGTCCTGATCGGCGGCGTATCGGGCTCGGGCAAGAGCGTCGCGCTGGCGGCGCTGGAGGACAGTGGCTACTACGCGGTATCGAACCTGCCTTCGACGCAGCTCGCCGGGCTGCTCGACCACCTGAAGCGCGCACAGCAGGATCGCGTCGCGATCGCGCTCGACGTCAAGACCGATCCCGCGCTCGACGGTCTGGGGGCGGCCATCGATGCCGCACGCGCCGACGGCTGGAAGGTGCGATTCCTCTACCTCGACGCCAAGACCGAAACGCTGGTCAAGCGCTTTTCGGAAACGCGTCGCCGCCATCCGTTTTCTAGCGAGGACCGGACGCTGCGCGAGGCGATCGAGTTCGAGCGCGCTCGTCTGGCTGGCATCCGATCTCTGGGCTACAGCTTCGACACCAGCGATCTGCCGGCGGCGGCACTGCGCCGCTGGATCAAGGATTTCATCAGCGTCGATCCGACGCGGCTGACGCTGCTGTTCCAGTCGTTTGGATACAAGCACGGCGTTCCACTCGACGCGGATCTCGTCTTCGATGTGCGCTGTCTGCCGAACCCGCATTACGAGACGGAGCTCGCACCGCTCAGCGGCAAGGACCCGGCGGTGATCGCCTTTCTCGAGAGCCATCCCGAAGTCGAGCGGATGTACACCGACATCTATCACTTCGTCGCGAGCTGGCTGCCCGACTACGCGCGAGACAATCGTAATTACCTGACGGTGGGTATCGGCTGCACCGGCGGCAGGCATCGTTCGGTCTATCTGGCCGAGCGGCTCGCGCAGGCCTTTGCCGGCCGCTATCAGGTGCATACGCGCCACCGCGAGATCGGCTGACGTCCGCCGAGTTGCTGCAGCCCGCCGCTTCGGGCGATGGTGCGCGAGAGTACGCTAGAATCGCCCAATGACCGCTGCGAAAACCATCACTGTCGCCTTCACCGGCGCGTCGGGACTGCCGTACGGTTTGCGCCTGCTCGAATGCCTGATCGCGGCGCACGCCCGCGTGTTCCTGCTTTATTCACCGGCGGCGCAAATCGTGGCCAGGCAGGAACTCGAGCTGACGCTGCCCACGCAGCCCGCCGCTGCGGCGAGCTACTTCGCCGAACGCTACGGGGCGCAGCCGGGGCAGCTCACCGTATTCGGCCGCGAGGACTGGATGAGTCCCGTCGCATCGGGATCGAATCCGGCGGATGCGATGGCGGTCTGCCCGTGCAGCATGGGAACGCTGGGCGCTCTCGCGGCGGGACTCGCGGACAATCTGATCGAACGAGCGGCCGATGTGATGCTGAAGGAGCGGCGGCCGCTGGTGCTGGTGCCGCGCGAGACGCCGCTTTCGGCGATACACCTCGAGAACATGCTGAAGCTCTCGCGCGCCGGCGCGGTGATCCTGCCTCCGTCGCCGGCGTTCTACGGGCATCCACGCACGATCGAGGACCTCGTCGACTTCGTCGTCGCTCGGGTCCTCGACCAGCTCGGCATCGAGCACTCGCTCGGACCCCGCTGGGGCGCGGCGCGCGCCACGCCGCCGCGCTTCGAGCGCGCTTAAGACCTCGCGCATGCTGCCCTTCCGGCGCGGCGCCGCGCCGCGCGACCCGCTGCCGCTGCCGCTGTTTCCGCTGAAGGCGGTGCTGTTCCCTGGGGGACTGCTGCCGCTGAAGGTGTTCGAACAGCGCTACATCGACATGACCAAGCGCTGCATCAAGGACGACAAGGCTTTCGGTGTCTGTATGCTGACGCGCGGCGACGAAGTCGCGCGCCGCGGCGCCTCCGCCCCCGAGTTCGCGCCGATCGGCACACTGGCGCGAATAACCTCCTGGGACATGCCGCAGCTTGGCATCCTGCAGCTAAAGGCCGAGGGGGGCACCCGATTCCAGGTGCAATCGCATCGAATCGCCGACGACGGGCTGGTTCTCGCGCAGACGACCTTGCTCGACCCCGAGCCCAAGCTCCCGCTGCCGGAGATCCATCAGCCGCTCGCGGGGCTGCTCGAGCTGATGATCAATCGCGTCGGCCGCGAAAATTTCGCCGGCGAGCTCGCGCTGGATGACGCCTCGTGGGTCGGCTACCGGCTCGCCGAGCTGCTCCCGCTCCCGGCGACGATCAAGCAGACGATGCTCGAAATCAACGACAGCGAAGTGCGGCTCAAGGCCATTGCGCAGTTTCTCAAGCAGCAGGATCTGCTCTGAACGCCGCAGGCGTCGCGCCCGTGGCTGCCGAATGCCGCTGCTATAATTTGTAATCGGGCAGCATCGCGGGAATGCATCATGGCGGGCCACAGCAAGTGGGCGAACATCAAGCACAAGAAGGCTGCCACCGATGCCAAGCGCGGCAAGATCTTCACGCGGCTGATCCGCGAAATCAGCGTCTCGTCCAAGCTCGGCGGCGCCGACGCCTCGACCAATCCGCGGCTGCGGCTCGCGGTCGACAAGGCGATGGACAACAACATGCCGAAGGACACGATCGAGCGCGCAATCAAGCGCGGCTCGGGCGGCGCCGAGGATGCGAGCTACGAGGAGATCCGCTACGAAGGCTACGGTATCAACGGCGCGGCCGTCCTCGTCGATTGCCTGACCGACAATCGAACGCGAACCGTCGCCGATGTGCGCCATGCTTTTTCCAAATACGGCGGCAATCTCGGCACCGACGGCTCGGTGGCGTTCCTGTTCAGGCATTGCGGACAGATCCTGTTCGCGCCGGGCGCCGACGAAAACAGGCTGATCGAGGTCGCGCTCGATGCGGGCGCCGAAGACGTCGTCAGTCACGGCGACGGCTCGTCGGAAGCGGTCACGGCGCCGCATGACCTGGTGCGCGTCCGGCAGGCGCTCGCCGACGCTGGCCTCAAGTCCGACTTCGCCGAAGTGACGATGAAGCCGACGGTGGAAGTCGAATGCAAAGGCGAGGACGGCGCCAGGATGCAGAAATTGCTCGACGCGCTCGAGGCGCTCGACGACGTGCAGGATGTCTACACGACCGCGGTCATCGAGGAATGAGCGAGGCCCGATTGGCGCGGCGGATACTGGGAATCGACCCGGGTCTCCGGGTGACGGGCTTTGGGATCATCATTTGCACGGGCAACCGCCTGCAGTACGTAGCCAGCGGCTGCATACGCAATACGTCCGGCGAGTTGCCGGATCGGCTCAAGCTGATCGTGCGCGACCTGGCGAGCGTGATCGGCGCGCATCTGCCAACCGAAGTCGCGGTCGAAAAGGTCTTTGTCAACGTCAACCCGCAGTCGACGTTGCTGCTGGGACAGGCGCGCGGCGCCGCGATCTCCGCGGCCGTGCTCGCCGAGCTTCCGGTCAGCGAATACACGGCACTGCAGATCAAGCAGGCGGTGGTCGGCCACGGTAAAGCGCACAAGGAGCAGGTGCAGGAGATGGTCAGGCGCCTGCTCGGGCTGCCGGCAGCACCTTCGGCCGACGCGGCCGACGCCCTAGCCTGCGCGATCTGTCACGCCCACGGCGGCGCCGGCATCGGCGGTTTGCGCCGTGGCGGCTACCGCGTGCGGCGAGGCCGAATACTTTGATCGAGCGCTGGCCGGTCGCCGTCATCTTCGACATGGACGGGCTGATGCTGGACACCGAGGCGCCGGCGCTGCGTGCATGGAAGCGTGCCGCACTCGCCCTCGGACGCGAATTCGATCTGGACCTCTGCCAGCAGATGATCGGACGCAACTTCGGCGATTGCGTTGCGTTGATCCGCGCCCGGCACGGGGCCGATTATCCGGTCGATGCGCTGACGCAAGCCTGGGTGGCCGATTACGATGCGATCGTCGCCGCCGAAGGCATCTCGCTCAAGCCCGGACTGGACGAGATCCTGGATCTGCTCGACGAGCGCGGCATCGCCGCGGCGGTTGCGACGTCGACGCGCCGCGAACGCGCCCGCGCCAAGCTCGATCGGGTCGGCCTGCTCCATCGCTTCGCTGCTCTGGTCGGCGGCGATGAGGTCGCGCACGGCAAGCCCGCGCCCGACATTTTTATTGCCGCCGCCGCGCGGCTCGGGGTTCCGGCCCGGGACTGCCTCGTGCTGGAAGACTCGGAGCCCGGCATCATCGCCGCTGCGGCAGCCGGCATGATCGCCGTGATGGTGCCCGATCTGCATGCCCCGAGCGCCGCGTTGCTTGCGCGCAAGCCGGTGGTGCTGGCGTCGCTTTCCGCCGTTGCCGCGCATCTGCGCGCCATCGGAGCATGAGCCGCCGCCGGCCGCGCGCGGCTATGCATGCGATAATTTGCGCCATGCGCGGTATTGACCTCCCCGAGTTGCCCGGCGCCGCAGATTCGCCCAGCACGAGCGCGCGCACCGCGACGGCAGCGGCGCGATGATCGGCCGGCTCGCCGGAACCCTGCTGGAGAAGAACCCGCCGCAGATCCTTCTCGACGTGCAGGGCGTCGCCTATGAAGTCGACGTGCCGATGAGCACGTTCTACAACCTGCCCAATATCGGCGACAAGCTCACGCTGTTCACGCACCTGGTCGTGCGCGAGGATGCGCATCTGCTGTTCGGCTTCGGCTCCGAAAACGAGCGGCGAGCATTTCGCCAGCTGATCCGGATCAGCGGCGTCGGCGCGCGCATCGCGCTAGCCGTCCTGTCCGGCCTCTCGGTTGCCGAGCTCGCGCAGGCAGTCAGCATGCAGGACAGCGGCCGGCTGACCAAGGTCCCCGGCATCGGCAAGAAGACGGCCGAGCGGCTGCTGCTCGAGCTCAAGGACAAGCTGGGCGCCGACCTGACCACTGCGGTGGGCGTGTATCGTCCGGCGCCGGTCGCCGCCGATGTGTTGAACGCGCTCCTGTCGCTCGGATACAGCGACAAGGAAGCCGCGCGCGCGGTCAGGGAGCTCCCCGAAGGCATTACGGTCGGCGACGGCATCAGGCAGGCGCTGAAGTTGCTGGCGAAGGCATGAGCGAGGCGCCCGGAAACGCTGCAGGCATAATAGGCGAATGATCGAGACCGACCGCCTGATTGCCGCGGCCCCGGTGAGCCCGCAGGAAGAAGTGCTCGAGCGCACGCTGCGCCCGCGCGCCCTCGAAGAGTACATCGGCCAGGAAAAGATTCGCGGCCAGCTTTCGATCTTCATCGAGGCGGCGAAGAAGCGCAAGGAAGCGCTCGATCACGTGCTGCTGTTCGGGCCGCCCGGCTTGGGCAAGACGACGCTCTCGCACATCATCGCGCACGAGCTCGGCGTCAACCTGCGGCAGACCTCGGGGCCGGTGCTCGAACGCGCCGGAGACCTGGCCGCGCTGCTGACCAACCTCGAGCCGCACGACGTGCTGTTCATCGACGAGATTCACCGGCTGTCACCGGTCGTCGAGGAAATTCTCTATCCGGCGCTCGAGGATTTCAAGATCGACATCATGATCGGCGAAGGCCCCGCCGCGCGCTCGGTCAAGCTGGATCTGCAACCTTTCACGCTGGTCGGCGCGACGACGCGCGCCGGCATGTTGACCAATCCGTTGCGCGATCGCTTCGGTATCGTCGCGCGGCTCGAATTCTATACGCCGGAGGAATTGACCCGCATCGTCACTCGCTCGGCGCGGCTGCTCGAGATCCCGATCGAAGCCGAGGGCGCGCTGGAGATCGCGCGCCGCTCGCGCGGCACGCCGCGCATCGCCAATCGCCTGCTGCGTCGCGTCCGCGATTTTGCCGAGGTGCGCGCGGCCGGCAACATCACGTGCCCGGTCGCCGATCAGGCGCTGCAGATGCTCGACGTCGATGCGATGGGGCTCGACGTCATGGACCGGAAGCTGTTGCGCTGCGTGCTCGACAAGTTCGGTGGCGGACCGGTCGGCGTGGACAACCTCGCGGCGGCGATCGGCGAGGAACGCGACACAATCGAGGACGTGCTCGAGCCCTTCCTGATACAGCAGGGCTTCTTGCAGCGGACCAACCGCGGACGCATCGCCACTGCGCTGTCGTATCGCCACTTCGGCCTGGCGCCGCCGACTGCCGCGGGCGAGCTTTTCAGCGAATGACCCTCGGCTCGACCCGCCGACGACCGGTCGGCGTTATTGTAAGGATACCGACGCTTGAATTTGCATCCTGATCTCTCATTCCTGGCGATGGTGGTCCACGCCAGCATCGTCGTACAGGCGGTGATGGTGCTGTTGCTGCTGCTCTCGCTGTGGTCGTGGTGGCAAATCTTCCTGAAGATGTTCGCACTGCGGCGGGCCGAGGCGAGAACCGACGAGTTCGAGGACGAATTCTGGAAAGGCGGCGACCTGAACGCGTTGTTTCAGCGCGCCAGCCAGGCGCGCGATGGCGGCGCGCTGGAGCGGGTTTTTTCGGCCGGCTTCCGGGAATTCTCCAAGCACCGCAAGCAGGGGTCCTCGTCGGCGGCGACGATGGACAGCGCGCGCCGCGCGATGCGCGCAACGTACCAGCGCGAGATCGATGCACTGGAAGCGAACCTCTCCGGCCTGGCGACCGTAGGCTCCGTCAGCCCCTATATCGGACTGTTCGGCACCGTTTGGGGAATCATGAACGCGTTTCGCGGCCTGCAGAGCGTCAGCCAGGCGACGCTGGCGCAGGTCGCGCCGGGCATCGCCGAAGCGCTGATCGCGACGGCGCTCGGTCTTTTCGCTGCGATTCCAGCGGTCGTCGCCTACAACCGCTACACGCACGACGTCGACCGGCTGGCGACGCGATTCGAAACCTTCATCGAGGAATTCTCCAACATTCTGCAACGGCAGGGGTGACGCGATGCGCCGTCCGCGCAAGGCGATCAACCAGATCAACGTCGTTCCCTATATCGACGTGATGCTGGTGCTGCTGGTGATCTTTATGATCACTGCGCCGTTGATCACGCCGGGCGAGATCACGTTGCCCAGCGTCGGTAGCGCGCTGACCACGCCGCTGGCTCCGATCCAGATACAGATCCGGCGTGACGGACAGCTATTGCTCAAGGAAGGGTCGGCATCGCCGATCCGCGTGTCGCGCGACGAGTTGATCGCGCGCATACAGGCGCGGCAGAAGCAGGCGCCCGAATTGCCGGTGGTGATCAGCGCGGACAAGGACGTGCGCTACGAGTCCGTCGTCGAAGTTCTCGACATGCTGCAGCGAAACAAGGTGAGCAAGGTGGGCCTGCTCGCGCGCCGGCAGTCGGGCTGATCCGTCGTGCCTCCGTCGCGCCCGGCGCCCGGCTGGTCGGTCGGCAAGTGGATCGCCGCGATCCTCGCCGTCGCCGTGCACCTTGCGTTCGTCGTCTTCCTCATCTTCAGTGTCGACTGGCGGAACCGCGAGCCCGAGCCGGTCAGCGTCGAGCTCTATGCGCCGCAGCCGGTGGCAGCCAAGGCGGCGCCGCCGGCACCGGAGCCGCCGAAGCCCGAGCCGGAGCCGCCGCCCAAGCCCGAACCGCCGAAACCGGCCCCGGAGCCGCCGAAGCCACCGCCCGAGCCGCCGAAGACCGAACCGCCGCCACCGACCAAGGCCGATATCGCGCTCAAGGAAAAGCAGGAGCAACAGCGCAAGAAAGAGCAGGCGGAGCGCGAGCGCAAGGAAAAGGAGCGCATCGACGCCGAGAGAAAGAAGATCGAAGAAAAGCGCCTCGCCGAAGTGCGCGAGCGCCAGGCACGTGAGGCCGAGGCGCTCAAGGCACAGGCGGCGCGTGAGCAGGTCGCCGCCGCGCGTGTCGCCGATACGGCAAAGAGCAAGGCCAACGAGGACTACGTCCGCCGGATCCAGTCCAAGATCAAGGGCTTCGTCGTCGTACCGCCGGAAATTGCCGGTAATCCGGAGGCGATCTTCGATGTCGTGCAATTACCGACCGGCGAGATCATCGATGCGCAGCTTAAGAAGTCCAGCGGCAATCGCGCCTACGACGAGGCGGTCCAGCGCGCGATCATCAAGTCGTCTCCGCTGCCGCGGCCCGATTCGCCTGACTTGTTCCGACGCAGCCTGACGCTCAAGTTCAGGCCACT
>JBDTXW010000068.1:0-12168 GCA_040005975.1 Betaproteobacteria bacterium
TGCGTCGTATCTCTACTACCGGCACTCGGCGGCGGTGCGCGTCATGCACTGGATCAACGTGATTGCGCTGACGGTGCTCCTGATGAGCGGCCTCAACATTTTCAGCGCCCATCCGGCGTTGTACTGGGGCCAATCGTCGTATTCGGGACGCCCGCCGGTGCTCGAGATCGGCGCGATGGAAGACGCCGACAACGTCACCGGTGTGACGCGCATTCTCGGCCACGATTTCGACACGACTGGGCTGCTTGGCGCTTCGCGTGATGCCAGCGGCGAAGTCGTCGCGGCTACCTTTCCTTCGTGGCTTACGATCCCCGGCAACCGCTGGCTGTCGCTGGCGCGGCAATGGCACTTCCTTTTCGCCTGGATATTCGTCATCAACGGCCTCTGCTATCTCGTCTATACGATCTGGAGCCGCCATCTCGCACGCGATCTCGCCCCCACTGCCCTCGACTGGCGCTCGATCGGACGCTCGATCGTCGACCATCTACGCTTCCATCACCCGACCGGAGAGGCATCGAAGCGCTACAACGTGCTGCAGAAGATCACCTACCTGGTGGTGATCTTCGTGCTGCTGCCGCTGGTCATCCTGATGGGATTCGCGATGTCGCCGGGGCTGGACTCGCTCATTCCGGGCTGGGTTGGCATCGTCGGCGGTCGCCAGTCGGCCCGGACCATCCATTTTCTCGTCGCCTGGCTGCTGGTGGCCTTCGTATCCGTCCACGTGTTCGAAGTCGCCATTACCGGACTATGGAATAATCTTCGTTCGATGATCACAGGGCGCTATCGCGTCGAAGGGGAGGTTGGCGATGAACCCCGTTGAAATTTCTTCGCGGCGGCGTTTTCTACTCGGAGCGCTGTCCGGCGCCGGCGCGCTCGCGCTCTCGGCCTGCGACAGGCTCGCCAACACCGCGTGGTTTCAAAAAACGCTGGGCGCAGGCGAATCGCTGACCCGGGTCGCGCAGCGTCTGGTGATTCCGCGCAAAGCGATGGCTCAGGAATTCAGTGAATCGGATCTGTCGCCGCAGTTCCGCAGCAACGGCACCGCGGTGCCACGCAACGCGCAGTACCAGGCGCTAGCGATGAGCGGATTCGCTGCGTATCGGCTGGAAGTCGGCGGCCTGGTCGAACAGCCGGTGAGCTTGTCGCTCGCGGACCTGCGTGCGCTGCCGAGTCGCACGCAAATTACGCGGCACGATTGCGTCGAAGGCTGGAGCGCGATCGGCAAGTGGAAGGGTGCGAAACTGGCCGCGCTGCTGGACGCGGTGCGGCCGAAGGGCAACGCCCGCTATGTCGTGTTCCATTGCGCCGACCCGATGGAAAACGACGGGACCAGTCCATACTACGAAAGCATCGATTTCGAAGATGCCTACCATCCGCAGACGATCCTCGCCTACGAGCTCAATGACAGGACCTTGCCGGTCCCTAACGGTGCGCCGATCAGGCTGCGCGTCGAACGGCAGCTGGGCTACAAGCACGCCAAGTACGTGATGCGCATCGAGCTGGTCGAGAGCTTCGCGAACATTGCCGGCGGCAAGGGCGGCTACTGGGAAGACCAGGGTTACCAGTGGTACGCCGGAATCTAGCCATCGTTTCGGGCTGAGTTTTACCGGATCGGTTGACGCGGCGGGGCGCCGCCCGCCACACTTCGCGCTTTGTCCGCCGCTGCTGCCCCCATGCCTTCCGTTCGCTTCGATCGCTTTTACCGTTACGATGAGCTGACGGAAATTCTCAAGCAATACGCCGACGAATATCCGGCGCTGGCAACGATAGAGTCGATCGGCAAGAGTCATGAAGGCCGCGACATCTGGGTTGTGACGGTAACCAGCCAGGCGAGCGGACCCGCCGCAGAGAAGCCGGCGTTCTGGGTCGAAGGCAACGTGCACGCGACCGAAGTTGCCGCCTCGGTTGCCTGCGTCTATTTCCTGAACCATCTGCTCACCCAATACGGCCAGGACGCCGACGTGACGCGCGTGCTCGATACCCGCGCGTTCTACATCTGCCCGCGGGTCAACCCCGATGGCCCGGAATGGGCGCTCGCCGACAAGCCGAAGTTCATTCGCTCCAGCACGCGGCCGTATCCGTACGACGAAGAGGAGATCGAGGGCCTGAGCATCGAGGACATCGATGGCGATGGCCGCATCCTGCAGATGCGCATCGCCGACAGGAACGGCCTGTGGAAGCCGCACCCGGACGAGCCCCGTTTGATGGTACGACGCGATCCGACCGAGGTCGGCGGCCAGTACTACCGCATCTTGCCCGAAGGGACGGTCGAAGATTACGACGGCTTCATCCTGAAGATCAAGAAACGGAAGGAAGGCATCGATCTCAATAGAAATTATCCGGCGCACTGGCGCCAGGAATACGAACAGCTTGGCGCAGGGCCCTATCCGACGTCCGAGCCGGAGGTACGCGCGCAGGTGCATTTCCTCACCCACCACCCCAATATCACCGGGGGGGTCAGCTACCACACTTGGAGCGGCGTACTGCTGCGGCCGTTCGATCACTCGCCCGACGAGGACATGATCCCCGAAGACCTATGGGTCTACAAGAAGATCGGCGCCCAAGGGACTGAATTTACTGGATATCCTTCGATCTCTGTCTATCATGAGTTCCGCTACTATCCGAAACAGGTGATCGGGGGCACGTCGGACTGGCTGTTTGACCATCTGGGCGCGTTTTCGTGGGTGGTTGAGATCTGGTCCCCGATGCGCGAAGCCGGCATCGAAAAGTACCTGTACATCGACTGGTTTCGCGATCATCCGATTGCCGACGATCTTGCGCTGTTCCGCTGGAACGAGCAGAAGCTCGGCGGCGCCGCGCACGTCGACTGGAAGCGCTTCGAGCACCCGCAGCTTGGCCCGATCGAAATCGGCGGCTGGAACCGGCTGCATGCGTTCAGCAATCCGCCGCCCGCGTTCCTGGAAAAAGAGGTAGCGCGATTCCCGTCGTGGATGATCTGGCAGGCGCTGCTGTCGCCCAGACTCGAGCTTGTCGATGCGCACGCCGAGCGGATCGGCCCCGAATCCTGGCGGGTGCGGCTGGTCGTGCAAAACACTGGCTGGCTTCCCAGTTATGTCAGCAAGCGAGCACTGGAGCGCAAAGTCGTTCGCGGCCTGATCGCCGAGATCGTGTTGCCCGAGGGCGTAAGGCTGCATAGCGGCAAGCGGCGACAGGAGTTCGGGCAGCTCGAGGGCAGGGCATACAAGCACACCGGCGTTTCGTTCTGGCCGGACTACCATCTGACCGACGACCGTGCGAAGATCGAATGGGTGGTGCAGGGAAAGCCGGGAGACCGTATTGCGCTGACCGCGCGGCACGAGCGCGCTGGGATCGTCCGCACCGACGTCACACTCGAATAGAGGCGATCGATGGCAAAAGTTCTCGGCCTGGGGGGACTCTTTTTCAAGTCACCCGACCCCGAAAAACTGCTCGCATGGTATGCGCAATGGTTGGGCGTCGGCGATGGCAAGGCTTCGATCGAATTCCGCAGCGCGACGATGCCGGCGAACAGCTTTACCGTCTGGAGCCCGTTTCCGGCCAACACCGACTATTTCGCACCGTCGGGGCGGGCATTCATGTTCAACCTGATCGTCGACGATCTCGACGGCGCGCTCGGCCAGGTCCACACCGGTGGCGCCCAGGTGATCGGCGAAATCGAGGAACATGAGTACGGTCGTTTCGGCTGGTTCATCGATCCGGACGGCAATAAGGTCGAGCTGTGGGAGCCACCGAAGTCCGCATGAATCCGCGGTCGACACCGACCTGGCCGCAGCATTCGATTTCTCGCTGTGATGAGCAGTGTGTGGGGCGGCAGTAGCGCGCCAGTCTGTTGCGAAGCCGCCGCCGGCATTCGCGCGAGGGCAGCGCGATGAAGACATCACGGCTCGCGCGCATCCCCGCAAGCGTGTGGACGCTCGGGCTTGTGTCGATGCTGATGGACGTTTCGTCCGAGCTGATCCACAGCCTGCTGCCGCTGTTCATGGTCACCGTGCTCGGCGCCTCGACGTTCGCCGTCGGCATCATCGAAGGTATCGCCGAAGCGACCGCGCTGATCACCAAGGTCTTTTCCGGTTACCTCTCGGATCGCTTTCGCAAGCGCAAGCTGCTGGTCGTTCTGGGTTACGGCGTGGCCGCGCTCACCAAGCCGATGTTCCCGCTGGCGACCTCGCTCGGCTGGATCATCACCGCGCGCTTCGTCGATCGGGTCGGCAAGGGGATACGCGGCGCGCCGCGCGACGCGCTGATCGCCGACATCACACCGAGCGAATTGCGCGGCGCCGCGTACGGGCTGCGCCAGGCGCTCGACACCGTCGGCGCCTTCGCCGGGCCGCTGCTGGCGATTGGAGCAATGCTCTGGTTCGCCGACGACTTCCGTGCCGTGTTCTGGGTCGCCACGATACCCGCGTTCGCGGCGGTCGCGCTGCTCGTTGCCGGCGTGCGCGAGCCCGACCGGGTCGCCGACGGCAAGCCGTCGGGAACGCCCATCGCGCTGGCCGACGTCGGACGGCTGTCGACGCGCTACTGGTGGATCGTCACCATCGCCGCGGTGATGACGCTGGCTCGATTCTCGGAGGCGTTCCTCGTGCTTCGCGCACAAAACGTCGGAATGGCGCTCGCCTGGGTGCCGCTGGTTATGGTGCTGATGAGCGTCGTCTACGCGCTGGTGTCGTATCCGGCCGGCGTGCTGGCCGACCGCGGCAGGCAGGGGACCTTGATCTCGGGCGGGCTCCTCGCACTGATTGTCGCCGACATGATCCTCGCCCGCGCCGGATCGGTCGACATGGTCATGCTGGGGGCCGCCGCCTGGGGCGTCCACATGGGATTGACGCAAGGCGTGCTCGCCGCCTTGGTGGCGCAGACCGCGCCCGCCGATCTGCGCGGCACGGCATTTGGTCTGTTCAATCTGGTCAGCGGTATCGCGCTGCTCGTGGCCAGCGCACTGGCCGGCGGCCTCTGGGCGATTTACGGCCCCGCGTTGACGTTCTACGCCGGCGCGGTCTTCGCCGCGCTCGCCTTGCTCGGACTCTGGCTGCATCCATCGCGCGGAGATAATCCCGAGCTGTAACGACCGCTTGGCCAGCGAACTTCGCGTTGAATCGCGCAAATTTCCCTTGGTGCAGAGGGCGGTGCTATCCTTGGCCTAGAACGAACGTTCTATGGCGCCGCCGCGCTATTTATCGACACGGCGCTGGGCCGGGCCCCGGCCCCTAGACCAGGATTTCGAGACCGCTCCTTGCATACGCCACATACGCTGACTGAACCCGCCGCAACACCGCACGCTGGGGCCGAGCGCTACCTGAGTTCGCTGAACGCGCAGCAGCGCCTTGCCGTCGAGCATGGCGTCGGCCCGGAGTTCGGGGCAGGGCAGGGCCCCCTGCTGGTGATCGCCGGCGCCGGCTCGGGCAAAACCAATACGCTCGCGCATCGCGTTGCGCACCTCGTATTTAGTGGCGCCGACCCGCAACGCATCCTGCTACTGACGTTTTCGCGCCGGGCAGCGGCCGAAATGGAGCGACGCGCCGGACAGGTCTTGAGCCGAAGCATGGGCGCCGGGGCTTCGCAGCATCCGCCGGCGCTGCCTTGGTCCGGAACATTTCACAGCATCGGTGCACGGCTGCTGCGCGAATACGCGGAGCGCATCGGACTCAACGCGTCGTTCACCGTCCACGATCGCGGCGATTCGGAGGATTTGCTTGCGATCGTGCGCCACGAGCTCGGTCTGTCGGCGACCAAGAACCGCTTTCCTGGAAAGGCGACCTGCGTCGCGATCTACTCGCGCGCCATCAACAGCGGCGCCGCGCTTTCCGACGTGCTCGCCGGCAGCTTTCCGTGGTGCGCGCACTGGGAAACGGAGCTCCGGCAGCTGTTCGCCGCATACGCGGCCGAGAAGCAGACGCAGAACGCGCTCGATTACGACGACTTGCTGCTCTATTGGGCGCACATGGTCGCCGAACCCGCGCTGGGCCGGGAAATCGGCGCTCGATTCGATAATGTGCTGGTCGACGAATATCAGGACACCAACCGTCTGCAGGCATCGATCCTGCTCGGCATCAAGCCTGATGGCGCCGGACTCGCCGTCGTCGGCGACGACGCGCAATCGATCTATTCATTTCGTGCGGCGACGGTGCGCAATATTCTCGACTTTCCGCGCGCCTTCGACCCGCCGGCGCGCATCGTCACGCTGGACCGCAACTACCGATCGACGCAGCCGATCCTCGATGCGTCGAACGCAGTGATCGCGCTCGCCAGCGAGCGCTACAGCAAGGACCTCTGGACCGGCCGCATGGCAGCGCAGAAGCCGCAACTGGTCAGCGTCCGCGACGAAGCCGATCAGGCGCGTTGCGTCGCCGATCGGGTGCTCGAGCACCGCGAATGCGGGATGACGCTCAAATCGCAGGCGGTGCTGTTCCGCAGCTCGAGCCACAGCGCGCAGCTCGAGCTGGAACTGGCCCGTCGCGGCATACCGTTCGTCAAATTCGGCGGGCTCAGGTTTCTCGATGCGGCGCACGTCAAGGACGTGTTGTGCATCTTGCGCTGGGCGGACAACCCGCGCAGCAGGATGTCGGGGTTCCGCATCGCGCGTTTGCTGCCCGGCGTGGGTCCGGCGACCGCTGCGAAGCTGCTCGATGCGATGGAGGGTGCAGCTGATCCAGTGAGCGCGATGAGCGCCTTTCGTATGCCCGCACCGGCGACTCCCGACTGGGACGCGCTGCGCGGCGTGTTCGGCACGCTGCGCTCGAACAGGGCCGGCTGGCCCACGGACATCGACCTCGTTACGCGCTGGTACGAGCCGCACTTGAAACGAATCTACGACGACGCGCACGTGCGCCAGGCAGACCTGGTCCAGCTGGGCAGGATTGCGTCCACCTATGCGTCGCGCGAACGCTTTCTGACCGAGGTAACGCTCGACCCGCCGGCGTCGACCAGCGATGAGAGCGGCGTGCCGGGCCTGGACGAGGACTATCTGGTGCTGTCGACGATCCATTCGGCCAAGGGGCAGGAATGGCGCACCGTTCATGTCCTCAACGTCGTCGACGGTTGCATACCTTCGGACATGAGCACCGGGTCCGCCGAAGAGATCGAGGAGGAGCGTCGGCTGCTGTACGTCGCGATGACCCGCGCCAAGGACGAGTTGCATTTGATAGTGCCACAGCGCTTTTACGTGCATCAGCAGACGCAGTACGGCGACCGCCACATCTATGCCTCGCGCAGTCGCTTTATTCCCGAGGCCTTGACGCGATTTTTCGAATGCTCTGCATGGCCGCCGCAGGCAGTGGCGGCTCCGATCGATGGCGAAGGCCGAGGCGCGATGCCTGTGACCGACATCGCGGCCCGGGTTCGGCTGCGCTGGCAGCAACCAGACTGAGCGCGGAGGTCGCTGGTCGTACACGGCCGGCATTCCTTGCTGCATACCTCCGCTGGCGCGATGGCCCAATGGCGTATCTCTTGTTGCGTATAATGTATATTATGTTAAGTATCATTAACGTGAGGATACCAATCCAACAATTAATGGCCGTCGAAGACTTGGGCCCGCTTGGCGATTGCTGTCGGCGCCTCCCCTACGCAGGAATCAGACCGCCGCCGATGTTCGAGGAAATCAGGCGGGCAGAATGAGCGCGAGACGCGGGTTTCGGCAGCCCCTTCGAGGCAATATCTGAAGCGCGGCGGCCGTTCGACCGATTGCCAAAAAGCCGACCGACCTTGGCTCGCCCTCCCGCAACATCACCATTGACTGGATAGCCAGATGCAGAAAATCACCCCATTTCTCTGGTACGCCACGCAGGCTGAAGAAGCTGCCGCGTTCTACGCCGGCATTTTTCCCAACTCGCGCGTCACCCGCGTGACTGCGTTGCCAAGCGAATCGCCCAGCGGCCCGCCGGGGTCGGTGAAAGTAGTCGAGTTCGTTCTGTTCGGGCAGTCCTTTGTCGCCATGAGTGCCGGGCCCCTCGATCCGTTCAACCATGCGGTATCGTTTGTCGTGAGCTGCGACGATCAGGCCGAAATCGATCGCTACTGGAGCGCCCTGCTCAATGGTGGGTCCGCCGAGCAGTGCGGATGGCTGAAAGATCGCTTCGGCGTTTCCTGGCAGATCGTACCGACCGTCATGGGCGAGATGATGGCCGACCCCGATCGGGCCAGGGCAAAGCGAGCCGCCGACGCCATGCTGAAGATGGTCAAGCTCGATATTGCCGCGCTGAAAGCGGCCTACGCCGGGACGACCGTATGATCGTTCGGCATCCACCGAGCGATATCGAGCACGGGATTCGCATGCGCCGCGAAGGCTAGCGTTGAGTAACTACGAAGTCACTATTGGAGCGAGTCTGAATATGAAAAAATTCCTTGTTCTATATCTTGCACCGGTGTCCGTACTGGACGAATGGAAGAAGACCGACCCGAAGACGAGAAAGCCGGCCGAAGAGAAGATGCAAAGCGAATGGAAAAAATGGATCAGCGATCACGCCAAGATGTTCGCTGACATCGGAGCCGGCGTCGGCAAGACCAAACGAGTCGCTGCCCAGGGAACCTCCGACAGCAGGAACGACATAATGCTTTATGCGATCGTGGAGGCAGAATCGCACGAAAAGGCCGCAAAATCCTTCGAAGGCCACCCGCATCTGCAAATCCCCCAGGGTTCCATAGAAATCATGGAGATAAATCCGCTGCCGGGAATGTAAGTGACTCTCCGGCCGATCTGCCGCCTGCGCTGGTTTGGCGTAGCGCGGGTCCGGTCGGTACGCGCGGGCTTAGGCGGATCGTCCGACGCAGTAGCGCGCCAGCGCTTCCAGGACGCTTTGGTCTTCGCCGGCCGGTGGAGCGCAGTCGATCGCCGTATCCGGGAAGCGTGCCTGAGCTGATGCAATGAGGCCGGGCAGATCGCGGCGGACATGCCCGCCTTGTCCGAGGAATACAGGGACGACGCGGATCGATTCGATGCCAAGCGCGACCAGCTCACCGATCGCAGCCTCGAGGCTGGGTTGCATCAGTTCGAGGTAGCACAGCCGAACTGCCAGTTCGGGCGCAAGCACCCTTACCCGCTGCTGGAGCCTTTCGAAGGGCTCCGCCCAGCGCGGGTCGCGCGCTCCGTGGGCGAAAAGGACCAATCCGTGGTTCATTTGTGATCCCTTCGCCCTCCGTTATGCCGCTTGGCTATCAACTAATCGCCACTCATTCCTTGTCTGCATAACGATGCCGCACTACGCTGGCGGCACGACCACTGCTGCCCGCCATGTACCAATACGACCACTACGACCAACGCCTCGTCGACGAGCGTGTCGCCCAGTTCCGCGACCAGACGCGGCGCTTTCTCGCCGGCGAATTGAGCGAGGACGAGTTCCGGCCGCTGCGGCTACGGAACGGTCTGTACATCCAGAAGTACGCGCCGATGCTGCGGATCTCGATTCCGTATGGCCTGCTGTCATCGACGCAGCTGCGGAAGCTCGCGCATATCGGCCGCAAGTATGACAGAGGCTACGGACACTTCACCACGCGGCAGAACATCCAGTTCAACTGGCCGCGCCTCGAAGACGTGCCGGAAATCCTCGCCGACCTCGCGACCGTCCAGATGCACGCGATCCAGACCAGCGGCAACTGCGTGCGCAACATCACCAGCGATCATTTCGCCGGTATCGCCGCCGACGAGATCGTCGATCCCCTGCCCTACAGCGAGCTGGTCCGGCAATGGGCGTCGTTCCACCCGGAATTCTCCTATCTGCCGCGCAAATTCAAGATCGCGCTCTCGGGCTCGGCGACCGATCGGGCGGCGACACTGGTGCACGACATCGGTGTACATGCGCTGCGGAATGAGACCGGCGAGATCGGCTTTCGGATTCTGGTCGGCGGTGGACTTGGACGCACGCCGGTCATCGGCCACGTCATCCGCGATTTCCTGCCGCGCGAGGAAATCCTCAACTATCTGGACGCCATCCTGCGCGTCTACAACCGCTTCGGGCGCCGCGACAACATATACAAGGCGCGGATCAAGATCCTGGTCAAGGAGATGACGCTCGAGGTATTCACGCACCACGTCGAGACCGAATGGCAGCGCATTCGCGGCGGACCGGCGACGGTGCCGGACGAGGAAATCGAGCGCCTTGCCTCCTTTTTCACCGCCCCGGCCTATGAACATCTTCCCGGGGATGACGCGGGTTTTCGCGCTGCCGTAGCCGACAATCGTGCCTTCGCCAACTGGGCCAAGCGCAACGTCTTCGCGCACAAGGTCCCCGGCTATGCCGCCGTCACACTATCGTTGAAAAAGACCGGCGTGCCGCCCGGCGACGCCACCTCGGACCAGATGGATGCGGTCGCCGACCTGGCCGATGCCTACAGTTTCGGCGAAATCCGCGTGTCGCACGAGCAGAACCTGATCTTCGCGCACGTCAGGCAGGCGGCTCTTTTGGCGCTTTGGCATGAGCTCAAAGGTCTGGGCTTTGCAACGCCGAACATCGGCTTGCTCACAGACATCATCTGCTGCCCCGGCGGCGACTTCTGTTCGCTCGCGAACGCCAAGTCGATACCGATCGCCGAAGCGATCCAGCGCCGATTCGACGACCTCGATTATCTGCACGACATCGGCGAAATCAATCTCAATATATCGGGCTGTATGAACGCCTGCGGCCATCATCACGTCGGCAACATCGGCGTGCTCGGCGTCGACAAGAACGGCGCCGAGTGGTACCAGGTCTCGATCGGCGGCGATCAGGGCGAGCACGCTTCGCTGGGCAAGGTGATCGGTCCGTCGTTCGCCGCACGCGAAATGCCCGATGTCGTTGCCCGCCTTATCGACACCTACATCGAGCGACGCGAGGCCGACGAGCCGTTCATCGACACCGTTCGCCGCATCGGCATCGAGCCTTTCAAGGAGCGCGTCTATGCCGCTGCTCACTAAGGAGCGCGCCGTCGTCGAAGATCGCTGGACGCTGCTGCCCGAAACGGCCGCGCTCGGCGATGTACCGGCAGGCTCGGCGATCGTGCCGCTCAGGCTATGGCTCGCCAGCCGCGATGGGTTTGCCGCGAGAACCGACATCGGCGTATGGCTCAAGCCCGACGATGATCCGGAGGCGCTCACCGACGACATCTCACGCTTGCCGCTGATCGCCGTGGCGTTTCCGCAGTTCGGGGACGGGCGCGGCTACTCGAGCGCACGACTGCTGCGCGAGAAATACCAATTCCGCGGCGAATTGCGCGCAATCGGCCAGATTTTGCGCGATCAGCTCTATTACCTCTGGCAATGCGGCTTCGACACGTTCGCACTGCAGCCCGGCCGCAACGTCGCCGAGGCGCTCGCCGCTTTCGGCGATTTCAGCGACAACTATCAGGCGACGGCGGTCCAGCCGCTGCCGCTGTTCCGGCGCCGCCTGCTGTCTGCCACTGGCGGCGATTGGCTGCCGCCGACCGAAAGCGCACGGCGATGATCGACGAGACCCGCATCGGCGAGGTCGTCACTCTGCTGAAACGGATCGCCCACGACCACGCGCCCGCAGCGCTCGGCAGCAGCTTCGGTGCCGAGGACATGGTGCTGATCGACCTGGTCGCGCGGCACGCGCTGCCGATCGAAATTCTCACGCTCGATACCGGACGCTTGGCGGAAGAGACGCACGCGCAAATCGACCGCGTGCGCCAGCACTACGGGCTGGCGATTCGTGTCCTGCATCCCGACGCGGCCACACTAGACGCATTCGTCGCCGCGCATGGCAGCAATGCGTTCTACCGCAGCATCGAGCTGCGTCAATCGTGCTGCGCCATCCGCAAATCGATTCCGCTCGCAAAGGGGCTCGCCGGAAAGGGCGGCTGGATCACCGGTCAGCGCCGCGCACAGTCGATCACGCGCGCCGGGCTGGCCGTCGAGGAATTCGACGCCGAGCGTGGAATTCCCAAGTTCAACCCGCTGGCCGACTGGAGCGACACCGACGTGTGGAATTACGTGCGCGCCTACGCGGTGCCCTACCATCCGCTGCACGATCGAGGCTATCCGAGCATCGGCTGCGCGCCATGCACGCGCCCGATCGACGCGGGAGAAGACCTTCGCGCTGGCCGCTGGTGGTGGGAGGACCCCGAGCACCGCGAGTGCGGCCTGCACCGCCGCCCGCTCGACCTCGCCGTACGCGTGATCGTCGCAGGAGTGCCGGCATGACCGACGCGGCGTTCCTGGAACCGGACTTCGCGTCGGCG
>JBDTXW010000069.1:0-12027 GCA_040005975.1 Betaproteobacteria bacterium
ACCCGGTCCGGCAGCACCTCGGCGACCAGCATCCCGTTGATCTTGTCTCCTTTGCGAACCGTGCGTGCCTTGCCGCCGGCCACTTCCTTCAGAAATGCAATGCTTCGGTCGCCCGCGAGCGTCGTGCCGGTCAGCACGAACTGGCCGCTCTGCGCCTTCTTTTCGCCGTCGGCGCTTGCCGTCGCCGGTGGCGCCGGCCGGCGGGTCGGATTGAACAGTGTGCGATCGACGGTTTCGTTGAGGCTCGCGACGCCGCCTTCGACCTGATATTCGGGTAGCAGCACCGGCGCAACCGGCCTGGGTTCGATCGCCTGGACAGCCACCGGCGGCCGATGCAGCTGGCCGCCCCAGTCGGTCTCGATGCCCAGCAACGCGAAAAACGCCAGCGCGGGTGCGACCCACCACAGCAGCGAGCGAAGATTTCCGTTCATGGCTTGTCCGCCTCGGTATTGGAGAATGCGACGACGTCGAGCAGCACGCTGACCTCGGGTTCGACGCCCGGCGCCGGCTTGAAGCCGCGAAATGCGTTCAGCGGCCGTATCGTCAGGGCGTCAATCACCAGATACGGCTGCTGCGTCTCGATGGCATAGAGAATTTTCTGCAGATTCGGCGTCGTTGCGAACAGCTGGACGTTGACGCCGATCTGGCGGAAACGGCCGTCTTCCTTGGGCGCGACGATCTGCACGGTCGTGATGCGGCCGCCATTGTTCTCGATCGCCGCGCGCACGATGTCCTGCAGCTCGGCGCCAGCGAGATTCGGCGCGGTGTTTTTCAGAAAAAAGCGCCGGCCGTTCTTGGCGCGCAGCGTATCCAGCGCCTTTTTGGTCTCGGGCGCTTGAGCGGCAACGCGGCGATAGCGATCGCGATGGTCGCGCATGCCGTCGATCGCGACGTCGTAATGATGGTGCAGAAGAAGCACCGGTGCGATCAACAGTGCCAGCGCCAGGACCACGGCGACGAACAGCAGCAGCACGGCCAGCGCGCGATTCGAACGCGGCGAGGCGGGCATCGCGAGCGTGGCCATCACTCGGTCTCCTCGTCGTCGCTGGCCGGGGCCGCCGGGGGCGAGCCGGACGGCTGAACCGGCCTCGGCGCGGGCGCCGCCTGGCGTGGCGGAGCCGCGGAGGGCGCTGGAGCGGAAGGGATGGCCGAGCGCATGCCCGGCGGTAGCGGCGAAGTCGGCGGTTGCGCTGATGCGGCGGCGGGCGGCGGTGGAGGAGGAGGCGCTGCCGGTGCAGCCGGCGCAGGATCGGGTATCGCCGACAAGGGGACCGGCGCCGGCGGCGGCATCTTTTTCACCTGCGCCCCCAGATCGAAAATTTCTCCCGGGCCGGGTTGAATCTTGGTGGTCGACGAGCGCAGCGCCGCCTGCTCGACCAGCTTGGAATCCTCGAGCAGGCCGATCAGCTTGCCGGCGTTCGCCGATTCGCCGCGCAGGACCAGGTCGCGCTGCGTTTCCTTGCCGCGCAGGGTGGTCCGCATCTCGAGCTGCGTTACCCAGGTGTCGTCGGGCAGAACGCGGGTCACGCCGTCGAGCAGCTGCACGGCGCCCGGATAAGCGTATTTTTTGGCCAGCACATAGTTGTATTCACCTTGCGCCCGTTCGAGCTGCGTGCGCACGGCGTCGGCCGCGAGTGCCTGCACGCGGGCCTCTTCGGCCTGCTTGTTCAGCGCAATCGCGTATTCGCGTTTCTGCACCAGAGGAACCACGACGCTCGCCAGCGCGATAACCGCGAGCAGCACCAGCGGCACCCATACTTGCCAGCGCCGCCAGGCACCGGCGTGCGGCTGCTCCTCGGCCGGGAGCAGGTTGAGCCGCGGCGGCATCGTCGACGCGGGCCCGGGAACGACAGCCTGCACCAGCGCCCCCCAGGCCTCGGCCTGCCGCCTGGCGCCATCGACGGCGGTTTTCAAGGCGGCGGCCCAATCGACGGTGATGGTCTTGCGCGCGGGATCGCGATCGACGACGACGGCGTCGAAGTAGAGCTGTTCGGGCCGAAACGGCGTGTGCCGGTCGAGATCGTACGACAGCGCCTGCTCGAGGTTCTCCTCGACCGCCGCCGGTAGCACCAATTGCTTGCGCATTACCTGCCGCGGCGGCAAGGCGACAACGACTCGAGGCGGCCGCCCGGCCACGTTGCCCTGCGCATCTGCGCCGATCGAGGCCATGGCGGCGCGCCCTACCGCTGCGACGTCGGCCGGGTCGCCAGCGAGCGGCGCCTTCGCCATCGCCGCAAGCTCGATTTCGCCGTTGACGATTTCCGGGCGCCAGAACACCGCTTCCCGCTCACCGAATTCGATGACCGGACGCATGCGCCAGCGCCGCAGCGCGCTGCGCGGCGCGGCTGGCACGACCGGCGCGAGCTCGGCCATCCACCAGCGCCAGAAGCGCGGCAAGCCAATGCCGCTGGCGGCGTCGCGCGCGTAACGGCTCAAGCTGCTGGATCGATTTTCCATGCTCAGTGCACGTTCATCATCTGCTCGCGTTCGCGTTCGGCGCGTTGACCGCTTCCGCGGCGGCAAGCTGTGTGCGCTCGCCCTCCTGCCATGCCAGCACCGTCAGCGGCCGCCGCGGATCCGGATTGGGCCGCAGCACCGCCTCGCGCACGAACAGCACACCGTCGGGCGCGGTTACTTCGGCGCGCACGCGCCAGACATTCACCGGCGCGCCTGCCCCGGCGAGCGGCAGCACCGGCAGCGGTTGCCCGGCGGCGAGCGCCGCAGCCCTCTGTGCAAGAAAGGTGTCGACAATGGCGTCGGTCGCTCCGGGCAGCGCCATCAGCACGGTGCGCGACGCGAACTGCGGATTGATCCCCGGCGCTCCGCTGTAAACGGTCAGGCTGCCGGCAAGTCGCGCGAACAGCGCCGGCGTCATGCCCAGAACGCGCTGCAGATCGGCAACCGTCTCGAAAGCCGCGTTCGCGGGCTTGTAGGCCAGGCCGGCGGCCTGATACTCGGCCGCTTCGGCGCCATTCGGCCGCCGCAAATCATCGGCGTCCTTCCAGTCTCCGATCACGTCGACCAAGCGTCCCGCGGTATCGGCGTCGAGCTGGCCGGCAGTCTGCAGCAGGCCCTTGAGCAATGCGTCCGCTACGGCGTTGAGGTCGATTTTACCAGACTCGTCGACCGCGCTGGCCGCGACCCGCATCCCGTCTTCGTCCCAAGCGTGCACGAGGCCGTCCGCTGCCCAGACGCCGGGAATCGTGCGCGGCCGCATCAATTCGAAAACGGTGCGGACAACCGCGCCGTCGGCGAGAGCGCGCGCCTGCGACTGAGACATCGTATTGCGCGCCGCCTGCGCTTCGTTGCGCATCGCATAGGCGAACCCGCCGGCGATCACCGTGAGCAGCACCGTCAGCCACAGGACGAGCACCAGCGCAATGCCGCGCTGCGCCAGCGGAGCGGCGAGTGCCGAAGCCGGAAGACGCGGATTCATCGACTCACGAGCCCACGCATCGCCTGCGGTTGGCGTCCCAGCCGCGGCATCCCGCCTCCGGCGCAATTCTGGGCTCCACCATGAGCGGCGGCCACATGACGCCCTGCGCGGTCTTGACGTCCATCCGGATCAGCAGGGGCAGGATCTGCGGATCGTCCCAGCGATCGCGCCAGGTTGGCTCGACCGTTTCGTTCGCGTCGGGATCGCGGCCGAAATACGAGAACTTGAGCTGCGTGATGCCGTCGGCGAGGACCGAAGCGTCGGCGCCGTCGAACGTCGGCGGCTTCAGGGCGCTGTAGTCGGGAATCGTGCGCGACAGCAGAAGCCGGGAGGACTCGCCGGAGGGCGCGAGCGCGATACGGAAGTAGTAGATGCCGCCGCCGACACGTCCTGGCGTCGCGCCGGCAAATGCGAGCGAGTCGGTGGCGCCGGCGAAATAAAGCGGCTGGTCGACCGCCTTGTGCAAGCGCAACGGATGCTCGGCCGCCAGCGCCTGGCGCAGGAATTCGCCGGTCTGACGCATGTCGTCCGCCTGCGCGGCCTTCGCCTCGCCGCGGTCCCAGCTCGTCGCCGACAGCGACAGCGAGCCGTAGAGCACGCTCGATATCAGCGCGAGCAGCACCAGCGCGACCATCAGCTCGACCAGCGTAAAGCCGCGAATGCGCCGATTCATCGCTGTTCACTCGTCGTCATCCGGCGCACGTCACGGCCTGAGCTCCCTCGCCGCGAGACGGACGGTGGCCAGCGCGATCGAGCGATCGACGCCGGCAACACCGGGCCAGCTCACGGTGACCGCGATGCGCCACAAGCGTACCGGCATCAGGTCGACCGCAGCATCGAGATCGGGCGTGCTGCCTGGCGGACGGTACGGCTGGACGCGCGCGGTCCACGCGTACTTGCCGTCGTCGGACGTGCCCTGCTGCGTGCCTTCGCGCAGCGGCGTCTCGACGCCGGGAGAAGCGAGCCGGCTCTCGGCGTAGAGCGTGGCCCGGCTGTATTCGTCCGACAGCGACGCATTGCCGAGCGCGCCGGAAAAGACGCGAAACAGCGCCGTGCCCACCAGTGCCAGCACGACGAACGCCGCGAGCACCTCGAGCAGCGAAAACCCGCCCGCGCCCGACGACAAAAGTTGCGCTCGATTCATTCGAGTATCGCGACGCGGCCGGTCAGCCAGTCGACGTCGACATTGAACTTGCGCTCGCCGGAAGCGAGCGTGATGCGGCCGCCGTTCGAGCCGCCGTCGGCGAAAAAGCGGATCGCGCCGACCTTGTCGTTGACGAGGTCGCTCTGTGCGGTAAAGATCTTGAGCTCGAGCTGCTCGGCGAGCTTGTGCACGTGCGGGTCCGGAGGAACGCGAAACGTGCGCGCGCCGACGTCGAGCTCCAGCGCGGCCTCGCCACGCTGCGCGATCGCCTGACCGCGCGCCTGGCGCAGGCCAGCCGCGACCGCGCGCGTATCGCTTTTGAGTTCGGTCGTCGACACGCCGTTGCCGAATATCGGAATGGTGACTGCGACGAGAAGGCCGATCAGCGTCAGCACGATCAGCATCTCCAGCAGGGTGAAGCCGGGTACGCGGCGGCGCAACTCGACGCGGCGCGATGGCGACGCGCAACAATGACCTGAGCTTTGCGCTGTCGTCATTGGTCCCAGCTGGTGACGTCCTTGTTGGTGCCCTCGCCGCCTTCCTTGCCGTCGGCGCCGTAGGAGAGGATGTCGTAGGCGCCGTGCGACCCGGGCGACGCGTACTGGTATTCGTTCCCCCACGGATCTTTTGGCACCGTCGACTTCTTCCAGTAAGGGCCGTTCCAGTTCGACAGGCCGGCCGGTGCGCTGACCAGCGCCTGCAGTCCTTCCTGCGACGTCGGATAACGCCCGATCTCGAGCTTGAACAGGTCCAGCGTCTGGCCGATCTGCTCGATTTCGATCTTCGCCGCGCGCTGCTTCGCTTTCTCGCCCTGTCCGATGTAGTTGCCGCCGACGATGCCCATCACGATGCCGATCAGGACCAGGACGACCAGGATTTCAATGAGTGTCATCCCAGCCAGATTGCGGCGTGTGCTATTGATGTGCATATCGACTGCCTCCTCGGTCCGTTGCCGGCCGGTTCGATTAGAGGTGCATCTAACCGACAAGTTCGCTCATGCCCATGACCCCGAGCAGGATCGAGAACACGATGCCTCCGATCAGAACCGCAAGGCCCAGGATCATCACCGGCTCCAGTATCGCGAGAAAGCGCTTGATCGAAACCTGCACTTCGCGGTCGTAGACGTCGGCGACGCGATTGAGCATTTCCTCCAGCCGGCCCGACTCCTCGCCGACCAGGATCATCTGCGTCGCGAGCTTCGGATAGAGGCCGGTTTCGACCAGCGGTCGTCCGAAGCCCTTGCCTTCGCGCAGTCGCGTGATCACGCCTTCGAGCGCGCGCGCGAGCACGCTGTTGGTCATCGTTTCGCGCACGATCGAAAGCCCCGACAGCAGCGTCACGCCGTTGGCCAGCAGCGTGGCAAGCGTACGCGAAAAGCGCGCGATCTCGACCTTCGCCAACAGGTCGCCGAGCAGCGGCAGCCGCAGCAGCCGCCCGTCCCAGCGAAAGCGCACTTCCGGCTTCTTCAGCCGGCGACGGATCAGCCAGACCAGGCCGACGACGATCAGGATCGCGAGCCACCAGTATTTTCGCAGCGCCGTGCCGAACAGGATGACGATCTGTGTCGGCAACGGCAGCGCCTTGCCCGCCTGGGAGAACGTCTGCTGGAATTGCGGCACGACGAACACCAGCAGCACCATCACCGATGTGACCGCGACGCCGATCAGGATCGTCGGATAGATCAGCGCCGATTGCACGCTCTCGCGCAGGTCCTTGTTGCGCTCCATCGTGTCGGCAAGCCTGGTCAGGACGGTGCCGAGCGCACCACCTGCCTCCCCTGCGCGAACGATGTTGACATAGAAGCGCGTGAACACCGTGCGATGCGCATCGAGCGCCTGCGACAGCGCCTTGCCGCCGCGCACGTCGTCGCGGATGGTCTGCAGCAGGCTCGCCACAGGCGGCGTCGGCGCAAGATCGATCAGCACCTCAAGCGCGCGGTCCAGCGGCAGCCCCGCGCCGAGCAGTGTCGCGAGCTCGCGGGTAATCGACAGCAGGTTGTCTCGCGTCACGCGGCGCGGAGCGAACCAGCGCCGGCGCCTGGCCACCGACGCCGCGCCCGCGACCTTGGCGCCGATCGCGGCTTCGACCCGCATCGGCATCAACCCCTGGTCACGCAGCCGGTCGACGATCTCGGATTCGTTGGCCGCTTCGAGCTCGCCGGCGGCGACATCGCCGGCTGCATTGACCGCACGGTATTTGAACAGCGCCATCAGCGGGCCGCGGCGGCGGGTGGCCGCTGCCGCAAGTGCCGGAGCGTATCGCCGCAAACGGACACTAGTTTTCGCGGGTGACGCGAAGAACCTCTTCGAACGTCGTCACGCCATTGAGCGCCTTGTGCATGCCGTCCTCGTACATCGTGACCATGCCTTCCTTGATCGCCTCGCCACGGAGCTCCGCCGAATTGGCGTGGCGCATGATGTGCGTGCGCAGCGGATCGCTCATCGGCAACATTTCCATGATGCTGATTCGTCCGATGAATCCCGTTTGCGCGCACTCCTTGCACCCCTTGGCGTGATACAGCGTGATGTCGCCCGGCGGCGCGAACTTGTGCAGGCCCAGCTCGGCGACGACCTCCGGCAGCGCCGTGTACGAGGTCTTGCACGCCGGGCACAGCGTCCGGACCAGTCGCTGCGCCAGGATGCCGATCACCGTCGATGTCAGCAAATAGTCTTCAACGCCCATGTCCAGCAGGCGGTTGACGGTGCTCGCGGCATCGTTGGTGTGTACGGTCGACAGCACCAGGTGTCCGGTCAGGGCCGACTGCACGGCGATTTGTGCGGTTTCCAGGTCCCGGATCTCGCCGATCATGATCACGTCGGGGTCCTGCCGCACGATCGAGCGCAGCGCATTGGCGAACGTCAGATCGATCTGCGGCTTGACCTGGATCTGATTGATGCCGGCCATCTGATATTCGACCGGGTCCTCGACGGTGAGGATCTTGACGTCGGGCTGATTGAGCCGGTCCAGCGCCGTGTACAGCGTCGTCGTCTTGCCGCTGCCTGTCGGGCCGGTGACGAGCAGGATGCCGTGCGGCTCCAGCAGCACGTTGAGGAACTTCTTCAGCGTATGTTCTTCGAAGCCGAGCCGCTTGAAGTCCAGCGCGACTCCGCCCTTGTCGAGGATCCGCATGACGACCGACTCGCCGTGCATCGTGGGCACCGTCGATACACGCAGATCGATCTCCTTGCCCTGCACGCGCAGGCGGATGCGCCCGTCCTGCGGCAGACGACGTTCGGCGATGTCGAGGTTCGCCATGATCTTGATGCGCGAGATCACGGCGGCGGAAAGGCGCCGCGGCGGCGATTCGACTTCGTGCAGCACACCGTCGATTCGATAGCGCACGATCAGCCGGTTCTCGAACGGCTCGATGTGGATGTCCGAGGCGCGCGTGTCGAGCGCATTGGTGATGATCAGCGACACCATGCGGATCACCGGCGCTTCGGAGGCGAGGTCCTTCAGATGCTGGATGTCGGCGTCGAAGGCGAGATCGTCGCGCTGCTCGACATCGCCCAGGATCTGGCCGAGCGCCGATTTGCCGGCGCCATAGAGGCGCTCGAGCGCAGCCTCGAGCTCGGTCGGGATCGCGACCTGTGGCCGCACTTTGCGACCGGTAACCATCTCGAAGGCGTTGACCGTGTACTCGTCGGTCGGATCGGCCATCGCCAGTGCCAGCTCGCTTTCGTCTTCAGCCAGCGGCAGAGCGCGCGATTCGCGCAGGAACCGCGGCGATACGCGCTCCTCGAGGATCGGCAGCTCGGGATAGCTCGCCGCTTCGACCAGCGGCAATCCGAGCTGATCGGCCAGCGCTTCCGACACGTCGCGCTGCGCGACCACGCCTAGGGTGACCAGCAGCACGCCGAGCTTCTCACCCGAGTCCTGTTGCAGGCGCAATGCGCGATCGAGCCCCGCGGCATCGAGCTTGCCGCGCTCGATCAGGATCTCGCCGAGTCGTTTTCTTTCCGGTGCGTTCACTCTCGTCGCTGCATGAAAATCAACGTGCGATCATAGCATGTCGACGCCGCGCCAAAGCCCGCGAAGCCGCTCGAATCAAGGGTTTGCATCCGTTTTCCGGTGCTGACTGTCGCCGTCGGACGACGTGTCCCGGGTAGAATGTCGCCTTCGCCCGACGTTTGCCTGCTTCGCCTCGATGAAACTTTCGTGTTACGCCTTGAAGGCCGATCCGCTTACAATCCGGCCGGCGCCGCTGACGCGGCCATGGATGGACAAGATCGCCGACAACCATGCGTACCGCTGCCTGCCGCTCAACATTGCCAACAGCCACGGGTGGGAAGTGCTGTCGCCGTGCGCATTCACTGCGACGTGGTCGGGCGGCATCCATGCGCGCGACCTGAAGCTCACTGCGAACGACGATTACCCGCGGCTTGCGGACTTCGCCGTCACGCATTTCGCCTATGGCATCGTTACCTTCCATCTTTCGTACCTGTTTCGCACCGAGCCGGGGTGGGATCTGTTGGCGACGGGACCGCTTAACAGCGCCAAGGACGGCGTCGCTCCGCTGACCGGCGTGATCGAAACCGACTGGCTGCCCTATCCGTTCACGATGAACTGGCAGCTTACGCGCCCGGGCAGCGTTCGCTTCGAGAAGGACGAGCCGGTGTGCATGCTCTTTCCTCTGCCGCACGGTGCGCTGCAGACGGTCGAGCCGGAAATTCTCAATCTCGACGACGATCCGGAGCTCAGGGCACAGACGATGGCCTGGAAAGAGCGCCGAGACGAATTCATGCAGAAGTTCAACGCCAACGACGCGCAGACGCTGAAGCAGGCGTGGCAGCGGTTCTACTTTGTCGGCACGATGCCCGACGGATCGCAGCCCGGGCAGCACCTGCACAAGCTTCGCCTCGCCGCACCGGTCGACCGGCGGAAAAGGCCCGCGTAGGGTTCGGATCTACTTCAGCCAGTCGGCGCAATTCCAGCCGAACATCTGTTCGAGATTGCTGACTTCTATCGCGAAGACGTCGCGCAGATAGCTCCGCGCTTCGGTGCTCATCGGCGAGGCGTACGGCCTGGCATGGACGCTGCGCGGCTCCACTCGCGGAAAGCGCGCGACGCCGAGGAAATCGGTGATGCGGCCCAGCGCGGCATCCGGCGTGCGCTGCAGCTCTTCGCTCTTCAGGATCAGCGTCTGCTCGACCGGAAAATAGCGCCAGATCCGGCGGATCTGCTCGCTGTAGAGCCCGCGGTCGACGTATGAGTAGCGTCGATGCTGCAGCGGCAGCGCCTCGCCGCACCGCTCCGCTTCGGTTCGGATCGCCTGCTCGAACGGCAGCGGGTCGCGCTGTCGCTCGCGCTCCATATTCCAGTGCGAATAGGCGCGCGTCACCGGATTACGCAGCAGCATGATTAGTTTCATCGCCGGGTTGTAGCGCTGGATGCGCTGCGGTGCGGGCTTCCAGTACATGTAGATCGGCGTCGCGTCGCCTAGGAGTCGCCCGCGCACGGCGGGGTTGAAGTAGGCGCGGTAGCTGTCGTAGTCGACGTCGGAGGAAGCGAAGTGCTCTTCGGTGTCGAAGAAATGCACTTCCTTGACCGTCGGCATGCCGATCTCCGGATGCTCGTACAAATAGGAGGCGAGCGCCGTGGTCCCGCCCTTCTGCGTCCCGGCGATGATGAACCCCACCTTCTGCGGCGGCGCCGCGAGGCTGCCGTGGCAATCCTTGTAGCGCTTGCCGCTGCCGCAGGGACAGGGTTCGTTCCGACCCACCACCGACAATCCCTCCCGTCATTGCACTCGAGCGCACGCGGGAGCCATGATTCCCGCCCGCGCGATTGCTTCCGGTCGTGCGAAAATTCGCCACTATACCTTCGCGACCGCCTGCGAGTGACGGGCGGCTATGGCGGCAGCAGCGCGTTCAGGCTGTCCAGCGTGTCGGCTTCGTCGACGGGCTTGTCGATGCGCCAGCGCAGAATCCGCGGGAAGCGGACAGCAATGCCCGACTTGTGGCGTGGCGATCGCGCTATGCCTTCGAAGCCAAGCTCGAACACCAAGGTCGGCGTGACGCTACGCACCGGGCCGAATTTTTCGATCGTCGTCTTGCGGATGATCGCGTCGACCTGATGGATCTCCGCGTCGCTCAGGCCCGAGTACGCCTTGGCAAACGGGACCAGGCGCCGGCCGCCGGCCGCCTCGTCGGACCAGACCGCAAAAGTGTAATCGGTGTACAGGCTCGCGCGACGGCCGTGACCGCGCTGCGCGTAGATGAGCACGGCGTCGATCGTCATCGGGTCGATCTTCCATTTCCACCAGGCCCCCGACTCCTTGGTTCGGCCGACGCCGTAGCGCGCGTCGCGTCGCTTGAGCATGAACCCTTCGACGCCGCGGGAGCGGGACTCGGTGCGCAAGCGCGCATAGGCGTCCCAGGACGGCAGCGACATTAGTGGTGAGAGCTGCAGATGCTCCTCGCCGATGGCAGGCACCAGCGCCTCGAGGCGCTCCCGGCGCGCATGCTGCGGCAGCATGCGCAGGTCGGCCCCCTGTTCTTCCAGCAGGTCGTAGGCGAGGAACGCGGCCGGCGCGTCGGCCAGGATTTTCGGCGACAGCGATTTTCGTCCGATGCGGGTCTGCAGCATCGCAAACGAGCGAACGCGGCCATCCTTCCAGACGACGATCTCGCCGTCGATGACGGTACCGTCCGGGATCCGCGCCTCGAGTTCGCGCAATTCCGGAAAGCGCTCGGTCACAAGCTCCTCGCCGCGCGACCAGAGCCAGATCGCGCCGCCGCGCTTTACCAGTTGTCCGCGAATGCCATCCCATTTCCACTCGACCAGCCAATCGTCGACCGGTCCGAGCGTATCCGGCGGATCGTTGAGCTGGTGCGCCAGAAAAAAGGGATACGGTTGGCCGGCATCGGCGGCGCCGTCCTGCCCTGTCGCGATCA
Source organism: Betaproteobacteria bacterium (assembly GCA_040005975.1). GTDB lineage: Bacteria > Pseudomonadota > Gammaproteobacteria > Burkholderiales > Casimicrobiaceae > PALSA-1003. Next base: position 11,477 of record JBDTXW010000069.1, read on the forward strand.
GCGCCGAAAAACTTGCCGCGCTGGGCAAGGTCGCCATGCCAGTGTAGCCGACGATGCGCTGCGCGACGGTCTTCGGCTCGACGCCGGCGACCTCGGCCAGCGCACGGATCACCGAAAGCCGCGATACGCCGACTCTGAATCCGCCGCCGATCAGTTTGACCAGCAGGAATCGCCCCGACCAGTCGAGCTCGTCCCAGTACCCGCCGAGCCGTTCGCTGATCGCTTCGGGCGGCATGCCGCGCAGCGGCAGCAGGCGTTGCTCGATCCATTCGGCGAGTCCGGCCTTGGTCTGGGCGCGCGGCGGCGGCAAGACATGCGCGATCGTCTCCGCCAGATCGCCAACCGCCTGATAGCACTCCTCGAACAGCCAATCGTCGATGCCGGCGCGCTCGACGGCGGTCTGGCGGAGAACGCGCGCAGGCACCGACTGCCGTGGCCGGCCTCCGGCCAGAAAATAGGCAGCCCACGCCGCATCGGCGGGCGCGGCGGCGGCGAAGTAGCGCTTGAGCGCGTCGAGCTTGGCGTGGGTCGATGTGGTCGCGTCGAGCTCG
>JBDTXW010000070.1:0-12008 GCA_040005975.1 Betaproteobacteria bacterium
AACGTCGACGCCTGGTTCTGCGGCTTCAATGCCTCGATAGTCGGCGTCGCCTGGATCGGCTTCGACCAGCCGCGCACGCTCGGCAACAACGAGACCGGTGCGGTTGCGGCCTTGCCGATCTGGATGACGTTCATGGCCAAGGCGCTCAAGGGTGTGCCCGAAACGCCGCTGAAGCAGCCCGAGGGAGTCATCGTCGCGCGCGTCAACGCGGATTCCGGCTTGCGCGAAAACGACGACCGCGGCGGCATACCCGAATATTTTTTCTCCGAATTCATGCCGCGCAAGCACGATGACGCACTCGCGACCGACGGCGGCCGGGCGCCGCCCGAAGTGCGCAACCAGCTCTTCTGAACATTGGCATCGCATACTGCATCGCTGCACGGCTTTCGCAACCGGGCGCGGATCGCGCAGGCGGCCGCGCGCCTGATCGCCGAGCACGGGCTGTCGGACTGGGCGGCGGCCAAACGCAAGGCCTGCCGCGAACTGGGCTTGAGCGATCGTGAGGCGCTGCCTGCCAACGACGAGATCGAGCAGGCGTTGCGCGATTACAACAGCCTGTTCCAGCCGCAGGCGCAGGCCACGACGCTTCGCGCCCAGCGCGCGATCGCGCTGGAATGGATGGAGCGCCTCGCACCGTGGCGGCCGTTGCTGGTCGGCGGCGTCGCCGCGGGCTGGGCGACCGCGCACAGCGACGTCAGGCTCGAGCTCGAAGCCGAAGATCCCAAGGCCGTGGAACTCGGGCTGATCAACGCCGGAATCGAGTACGCGGCCGCGTCACCCCAACCCGGTGCAGCGCCAGGTGCGCGCCTCCATGCCGGACGCGGCGCGAACGCGGTGCGGCTCGACATCGTTTCGCCACAACAGCGGCGCAACCGGCCGCGGCGCAACGAGGAGGAGCGACTGTCGCTCTCCGAGCTCAAATCACTTTTGGCCGGCGCGGCAAGCGCGGCCGACCCGGCAGCCTGATCACTCCTTGAGCCACGCGGCCGCCACCAGCGCATAGTAGGTCAGGATCGCGTCGGCGCCGGCGCGCTTGAATGCGATCAGCGCTTCCATCGCACAGGTTCGCTCGTCGAGCCACCCGTTGGCCGCGGCCGCTTTCAACATCGCGTATTCGCCGCTCACCTGGTAAACGGCGGTGGGCGCGCCGAAAGCGTCTTTGACCCGCCGCACGATGTCCAGGTACGGGAGCCCCGGTTTGACCATCACCATGTCGGCCCCTTCCTGCAGGTCCAGATAGACCTCCCACAGCGCTTCGTCGCCGTTGGCGGGGTCCATCTGATAGGTGTCCTTGCTGCCGCCGCCCAAGGCCGCGCCCGAGCCAACGGCATCGCGAAAGGGGCCGTAGAATCCCGACGCGTACTTGGCCGAGTACGCGAGGATTCGCGCGCGATCGTGTCCAGCGCGATCGAGCGCGGCGCGCAACGCACCGATGCGCCCGTCCATCATGTCGGAGGGGGCGACGATGTCGGCGCCAGCCTCGGCATGGCACAGCGCCTGCCGGGTCAGTGCGGCGACGGTATCGTCGTTGGCGACATAGCCGGTGTCGTCGAGCAGGCCGTCCTGCCCGTGACTGGTGTACGGATCAAGCGCGACGTCGGTTATGACACCCAACGCCGGAAACCGCGCCTTCAAAGCTCGCACGGCTTGCGGCACCAGACCCTTCGGATCCCACGAGGCCGCTGCATCCAGCGATTTCTGCGCGGCCGAAATCACCGGAAATAGCGCAATCGCCGGCACGCCGAGGGCGACGCAGCGTTCGGCATCGGTCAGCAACAAGTCGATGCTCTTGCGCGAAATCCCCGGCAGCGAAACCACGGGCTCCTCGCGCCGGTTGCCGTCGAGCACGAATGCCGGATAAATCAGATCATCGCTGGCCAGTCGATGCTCGCGCATCAGGCGGCGCGAGAAGTCGTCGCGACGCATCCGGCGCTGCCGCCGTTCGGGAAATTTTCCGGTAAAGTTCATCGACATAGCGAGCGGTCAGCCTTGGTAGCGCGAGTCGCGGAAGCGCATCCTAGCTCGTGCGCATCGTCGCGGGCAACAGCATCGCAATCGCGAGCTCCGCGCGCGATCGGCGAATCATCGAATGCCACGCGGAACTCTTTTGTCACGAGGCCGGTCATATTCCGCAGACGATAGTATCGTCTCCCGCTTTCCTCCCTGAGCGGGTGCCCTTCGGTCGTGTAACCCTACCGATCGCAGGGCGTTCTTGGGCCCCGTCTCACTCCCCTTGATGTCGGGGCCTTTCTTTTTGTGCCGGCGCAGGCGCAGTGTCCGCCGCGAACGGCTCGAGCCATGCACCGACCGCCTGCTCCGCTTCCGCGAGACCGAGCTTGCGCGTCGCCGAAAATAGCTGCACGCCGATCCGGTCCGCATGCGCGGCATAGCTCTGCGCGAGCTCGCGACGCACGCCGGCGAGAATGCGTCGCTGTTCGGCGACGGCGAACTTGTCCGCCTTCGTGAGCAGGATATGGGTCGGCCGCAGCGACGGGAGAAACCAGTCGAGCATCTGCCGGTCGAGCTCGGTCAGCGCGCGGCGCGCATCGATCACCAGCACGAGGCCGGTAAGCGGCACGCGTTCGGCCAGATAGCGCGCAATAAAAACCTGCCAGTGGCGACGCATCGCCGCCGGCACCTCGGCGTAGCCGTAGCCGGGCAGATCCGCGAGCAGCGCTCCCGAGCTCAAGCGAAAGAAATTGATGTTTTGTGTGCGTCCAGGGGTCTTGCTGACGAACGCCAGCCGCGTGCGCTGCGCCAGCGCATTGATCGCCGATGACTTGCCGGCGTTCGATCGCCCGGCGAATGCCACTTCGGGCGCGCCGTCGGCGGGCAGCTGATGCCAGTCCGCTGCCGTCGTCAGGAATTCGGCGTTGAGGAACGGCTGCTTCACCGCATTCGTCCGAGCGGGGACGCCTGGGTCGACCGCAACGGATTCGGTACAATACGCGGCCGGCTTGCATCGAAAGCATGCGTGGTCGATGCCATGGGCGCGGAACGGGCCGCCGGTCCGCCGAACCGAGGGAGCGTCAAACGATGAAACGTGCGTTGTTGCTGACGGCGGTGTCCGCTGCGGTCGCGCTCGGCGCGCCGGCGGGAGCCGAGCAGGCCGCCAGCAAGCCCGATCTCGCCAAGGCGCAGCAGATCGTCAATCAGTCGTGCTTCGCGTGTCATGGCGCCGATGGTAACAGCCCGACCCCGGCGAATCCGAACCTCGCCGGGCAGCAAGCCGACTACGTCGCCCTGCAGCTCGCCCATTTCAAGAACGGCATTCGCAACAACCCGGTGATGGCCGGAATGGCGGCTGCTCTGACTCCTGAAGACATGCGCTCGCTCGGCGCCTATTTCGCGCAGCAGAAGCCCAAGGGCTCGGCGGCGAAGGACGCCGCTCTCGCCGCGGCGGGCCGAAAGCTGTTCCGTGGCGGTGATGCCGCCAGCGGCGTACCTGCTTGCGCCGCATGTCACGCGCCGGACGGCGCAGGCATTCCTTCGCGCTATCCGCGCCTCGGCGGGCAGTACGCCGATTACACGCTGGCACAACTCAATGCGTTCAAGGGCGGGGCGCGCGGTATGGACAAGGAAGGCAAGGACATCAACGGCAAGATCATGGCGCAGATCGCCGGAAGAATGAGCGAGCAGGCGATTGCGTCGGTCGCGCAGTACACCGCCGGACTGCACTAAGGCAATGCAGCGCAAGCGCCGCAGCCAGCGGCGGCGTCTGCGCCGCGTTACCTGTTCGCGCTGACGATGGGCGCGAAGATCTCGGCGCTGTTCATCTATCCGGTCAAGGGCTGCCGCGGCATAGCGCTGCCGTTGGCGCGGGTCACCGAGCGGGGGCTCGCGCGCGATCGCGAGTGGATGGTCGTCGATGTCGCCGGCCGATTCGTTACGCAACGCACCGAACCACGGCTGGCATCGATCACAACCGCGATCACCGCGACCGCGCTCGAGCTCGGCGCGCCCGGCGCCGAGCCGCTGCAGATACCGCTCGACCATGCCGGCATCGCCGGCACGGTAACCGTATGGGGGGACACCGTCCCGTGCATCGACCAGGGACCCGCGGCAGCGGCCTGGCTGTCGGCGCGGCTTAATGGCATCCACCGGCTGGTTCGCTTCGACCCCGCGGCGCGGCGGCGCTGTAATCCGGAATACGCGGGCGCCTCCGGCGCGCATACCGCATTTGCCGATGGCTATCCGTTGCTGGTGCTGTCCGAAGCTTCGCTGGACGACCTGAATGGCCGGCTCGCCGCGCCGCTGCGGGTCGATCGCTTCCGTCCAAATCTGCTGCTCTCGGGTATCGACGCCTACGACGAGGATTACATCGACGAGATCGTCAGCGGCGAGGTCGCGCTTAAAATGGTCAAGCCCTGCACGCGCTGCGAGGTGACGACGATCGATCAGCAGACACTGGAGCGAGGAGCCGAACCACTGCGTACGCTGGCCGGATACCGCCACAATGCGCTGCTGGACGGCATCGCCTTCGGGATGAATGCGATCGTCGCGGCCGGCGCCGGTGCGACGCTAGCGCGCGCCGCGCCCGTCACGTATTCCTACCGCTTCTAGCTAGCGGCAGCCACCGCGCGCAGTGTAGCCGGCGCGGCAGTCTTCAGGCTGCCGCCACCTTGCACGCGGCCAGAGACTCACGCCAGTCCGGCAGCGCGAAGCCAAAGGATTCCTCGAATTTGCTCGTGGCGAGCACGGCCGATGCCGGCCGGCGAGCCGGCGTCGGATACTCCGCCGTCGCGATCGGGATCACGCGCGGAGGCTCGGCGTCGTCGAAAATTGCGCGCGCGAAATCGAACCAGCTCGCGCGCCCGCGACCGCTCAGATGATAGATGCCGCTTTTCCTGGCGAGCGCAGCCGCGCCGCGGGCCAGCAGCGTCGCGGTGGCTTCGGCCAGAACGCGGCTCCAGTTGGGCACGCCGAACTGGTCGGCGACGACGCGCAGCTCGTCACGTGTGGCGGCGAGCCTCTTCATCGTGAGCAAAAAATTCTGTCCGTGCCAGCCATAGATCCAGCTTGTGCGCAGTACCAGGTGAGCGCCGCCGGCGGAGGCGATTGCGCGCTCGCCGGCAAGTTTGCTCCGGCCGTATACGTTCAGCGGGTTCGGCAGCGCTCGCTCGTCGTACGCTTCGCTCGAAGCGCCATCGAAAACGTAATCGGTCGAGTAATGGATCAGCAGCGCATCCAGGCGCTTCGCTTCCTCCGCCAGGATCGCGGGTGCTCGGGCATTGATCGCGTCGGCCAGCGCCGGCTCGCTTTCGGCGCGGTCGACGGCGGTGTAGCCCGCCGCGTTGACGATGATCTGCGGCTTGACCCGCCGCACGGTCGCCGCGACCGCCTCGGCATCGGCCAGGTCGAGCGCCGCGCGATCGAGTGCCGTAAGCTCGCCATGCGCCGGCAGCAGCCTGGCCAGCTCGAAGCCGAGCTGGCCCGCGGCCCCGGTGAGCAGAATTACCGGGCGCTTCACGGATAGACGTCGGCCTGCGCCAGCGTGCGCCCGGCAGCGTCCTTGGCCGCGACAAGCGGCGCGCCTGGCGCGGGCCATCGGATGCCGAGCGCCGGATCGCTCCAGAGGAGGCTGCGCTCGTGTTGCGGATACCAGTAGTCGGTCGTCTTGTAGAGAAACTCTGCAGCGTCGGAGGTGACAAGAAAGCCGTGCGCGAATCCGGGCGGAATCCACAGCATGCGACGATTTTCCGCCGACAGCGTTACCGTGCACCAGCGGCCGAACCGAGGCGAGCTGCGGCGAAGATCGACGGCGACGTCGAACACCTCGCCGGCCGTCACGCGCACCAGCTTGCCCTGCGCGTGCTCGATCTGATAGTGCAGACCGCGCAGCACGCCGCGCGCGGAGCGCGAATGGTTGTCCTGCACGAACTCGACGTCCACTCCCGCCCCGGCCAGCGCGCGGCGATTGTAGCTTTCGAAAAAATAACCGCGCTCGTCGCCGAACACTTTCGGCTCGAGCAGCAGCACCTCCGGCAAATCGGTGGGCGTGACCTTCATCGCTGCCGCTTCAGCGTATCGCGGGCCCGTGCAGCAGGCCAAGCAGATACTGCCCATAGCCGTTCTTCGCCATCGCCTGCCCGAGCCTTTCCAGCGCCGCGGCATCGATGTATCCCTGGCGGTAGGCGATCTCTTCCGGACAAGCGATCTTGAGTCCCTGCCTGCGCTCGATCGTCGCAATGTATTGCGCTGCTTCGAGCAGCGATTCGTGCGTGCCGGTGTCGAGCCAGGCCATGCCGCGCCCCATCACTTCCACGGCGAGCTCGCCCAGCGCGAGGTAGGCTTTGTTGACATCGGTGATCTCGAACTCGCCGCGCGCCGAGGGCTCGAGTGCGGCGGCGATGTCGAGCACGCGATTGTCGTAGAAATACAAGCCGGTGACCGCATAGCGCGACTTCGGCTGCTGCGGCTTCTCGGCGAGGCTCAAGACGCGGCCTTCCGCATCGAATTCGGCGACGCCGTAGCGCTCGGGGTCAGCCACCGGATAGGCGAACACCGTCGCGCCCGCCGCGCGTGCATTGGCCCGTTCGAGCATCGGGTGCAGATCGTGACCGTAGAAGATGTTGTCGCCCAGCACCAGCGCCGAGGTTCCGCTGCCGACGAAATCGCGGCCGATGACGAACGCCTGCGCGAGGCCATTCGGCGCCTGCTGGACCGCATAGTGCAACGCGATGCCCCAGCGCTGGCCGTCGCCCAGCAGCTGGGCGAAACGCGGCGTGTCTTCGGGCGTCGATATCAGAAGAATGTCGCGAATGCCGGCGAGCATCAAGGTCGACAGCGGGTAGTAGATCATCGGCTTGTCATACACCGGGAGCAGATGCTTGGACAGCACCTGCGTCGCTGGATAGAGCCGCGTTCCCGACCCGCCGGCCAGGATGATGCCCCTGCGCATCGTCATGCCGGTTCGCCCGTGTAGTTAAGCGAGATCCACTTCTGATACTCGCCGCTGTTGACCGCCTGCAGCCAGGCCGCATGGTCGAGATACCAGCGCACGGTGCGCGCGAGCCCCGACTCGAAGGTCTCCTGGGCCGACCAGCCGAGCTCGCGGCGAATCTTTGACGCGTCGATCGCGTAGCGGCGGTCGTGCCCGAGGCGGTCGCGGACGAAACTTATCTGCGCCGCGTAGTCGTAGCCCGGCCGCTGTTCGGCGAGGACACGGCAAAGCGTGCGCACGACCTCGATATTGGTTTTTTCCGCGTTGCCGCCGATGTTGTAGGTCGCGCCTGGCGCACCGCGCGACAATACCGTGCGGATCGCCGCGCAATGATCGCCGACGTAGAGCCAGTCACGGACGTTCTTGCCGTCGCCATAAACCGGCAGCGCCTTGCCGGCGATCGCGTTGACGATCATCAGCGGAATCAGCTTTTCGGGAAACTGCAGCGGTCCGTAGTTGTTCGAGCAGTTGGTCGTCAGCGTCGGCAGCCCGTAGGTGTGGTGGTAAGCGCGCACCAGGTGGTCGGAGGCCGCCTTCGATGCCGAATACGGGCTGTTCGGCGCATACGGCGTCGTCTCGCTGAATCCGGTGGCATCGGGCGCGAGCGAGCCGTAGACCTCGTCGGTCGAGACCTGAAGAAAGCGGAAGCGCGAGCGCTCTGGTTCCGGCAGCGACGACCAGTAGGCGCGCGCTGCTTCGAGCAGCGCAAACGTGCCGACGATGTTGGTGTCGATGAAAGCGGCCGGACCGTGAATCGAGCGGTCGACGTGGCTCTCGGCCGCGAAGTTGACGATCGCGCGCGGTCGATGCGAAACGAGCAGCGCATCGATCGTGGCTCGATCACCGATGTCCGCGCGCACGAAATGGTGGCCGGGGTCGTCCTTGAGCTCGGCCAGACTGCCGAGGTTCCCGGCATAGGTCAGCTTGTCGACGTTGGCGACCGGCTCGTCGACCTGCGCACGGCGCCAGTCGAGCACGAAATTGGCACCGATAAAGCCGGCGCCGCCTGTCACCAGAATCATGCGAGCTCCATGCGCGTGCGCCGAGCGAGGTGCTTGTTCGGGGCCGCGGATTCTATCATGTCGCGCGAGGCGGCCCGTCCGCCCTGTAGTAGTCGAGGTACCACGCCACGAAGCGCTCCAATCCTGCTGCCAGAGGCGTCGTCGGCGCGAATCCCGTCGCCGCCGCGAGCCGGTCGATCGCGGCGAACGTCGCCGGAACATCGCCCGCCTGCGGTGGCAGGTATTCCCGGATCGCGCGCTTGCCAAGCAGCCGTTCAAGCTCGCTTATGAACGACTCGAGATCGATCGCCGTATGGTTGCCGATGTTGTAGATCGCATAAGGCGCCGCGCCGGCCTCGGCCGAGTCGGGTGCACGCGACAGCACCCGGACGACGCCTTCGACGACGTCGTCGACGTAGGTGAAGTCGCGGCGCAGGCGGCCGAAGTTGAACACCTTGATCGGCGCACCGTCGAGGATCGCGCGCGTGAACAGCGCGGCCGCCATGTCGGGCCGGCCCCAGGGTCCGTACACGGTGAAAAAGCGCAGCCCGGTCGTCGGCAACCGGTACAGGTGGCTGTAGCTGTGCGCGATCAGCTCGTCGGCCTTTTTGGTCGCCGCGTACAGGCTTACCGGATGGTCGACGTTCTGGTCCTCGGAAAATGGCAGCGTGTGATTGGCGCCGTATACGCTCGAGCTCGATGCGTAGACCAGATGCTCGATGCCGGCATGGCGGCATGCCTCGATGACCACGCTGAACGCATCGATGTTGTTGCGAATATACGCAGCCGGATTCTGCAGCGAATACCTGACTCCCGGCTGCGCCGCCAGATGTGCGACCCGGGTGAAGCGAGCGTCGCGAAACAGCGCCGCAGTCGCTGCCGTGTCGGCCAGGTCGAGCTCGACGCAGCGCACGCCGGCGCTCGCGAGCTCCCGTGCGCGCGCGCGTTTCAGCGCCACGTCGTAGTACGGGTCGAAGTTGTCGGCGCCGACGACGTCGGCCCCGTCGCGCGCCAGCCGCAGAGCAAGATGCATTCCGATAAATCCCGCCGCGCCGGTGACCAGCGTCGTCATCGCGGATCCGCCGTCCGCTCGAGCGCGCGGAGCTTCGCATACTTGCAGAAGCTCGCGAAACAGCCGATCGCGATATGCACGAGGCCAGCCGCGCCGTCGAGGAAACCGGCGCGGAGCACGTAGAAGCGGACGAAGCGCACGAACGGGGAGCCGATCAGCCGGACCCAGGAGAAATGCTCGCCGCGGGCATGCATCGCCTCCGCCTGAAGCGTCGAATACTGATTCTGCTTGGCGAGATAGGCATCTAGCGATTCGGCCGACGCGTGCAGCAGGTCGCCGTCGAGCCGTCCGACCGGGTCGTCGGCCTGCACGTGCTCGTGGACGGCGTCTTCGGTCCAGCGCGCGCGGCGGCGGTCGAACAGACGCAGCGTCCAGTCGGGATAGCCTTCGCCATGACGAAGCCAGCGCCCGAAGAAACGGTTGCGCCGGGCCATCGCGAATGCGGCATGACGCGGGTCGCGCAAGGCTGCGCCGATGGCGGTCGCAAGCTCGGGCGAGAGCTGCTCGTCGGCATCCAGGCATAGCACCCAATCGTGCGCCGCCTGCGCGACGGCGAAGCGCCGCTGCAGTCCAAATCCCAACCATGGCTGCTCGATCACGCGCGCGCCTCGGGCGCGGGCGATTTCTACGGTATCATCGTGGCTGCCCGAGTCGACGACCAGCGTTTCCGCGGCAAAGCGCGCGGAATCGAGGCAGGCAGCGAGTTGCGCGCCGGCATCGCGCGTGATCACGACGAGGCTGAATTCGGGCAAGGGCAAGCGTAGCTGGGATCGGACAACGCGGTCGAACGTCGAGGCATCGGGGTGTCTCCGATGCGGCATGCAGCGCAGCGCCGCACATTCTACGTGCAACGCACCGGCAAGTCATCCGCCGGCCGGCCACATTCAACGCACTGGCGGCGTCGCTTGCCGCGATCCGCATGAGACGTATCCGATGAGTCGCGCGCTGATCATCCGGCCATCGTCGCTCGGCGACATCGTGCACGCCTTGCCGATCGTGCACGACATCCGCGAGCATATGCCCGGCGTCGCAATCGACTGGGTCGCCGAGGAGGCATTCGCCCCGCTGGTCGCGATGCATCGCGGCGTCGACCGCGTGATCCCGGTCGCGCTGCGCCGCTGGCGGCACGATCTACTCGACCGCGCGACCTGGCGCGAGGCATCGGCGTTCCGCCGCGCGCTGCTTCGCGATCGTTACGATCGGGTGCTCGATCTGCAGGAACAGGTCAAAGGCGCGCTGCTAGCGTGGATGGCGCGCGGCCCGGTGCACGGGCCCGACCGCGCCAGCGTGCGCGAGCCCGCGGCGAGCCTCACCTACCGCCATCGTTACCGGATCGATCCCGCCCAGCATCTGATCGACCGCTGCCGCCAGCTCGCCGCCGCCGCGTTCGGTTACGAGACCGAAGGCCCGCCGCACTTCGACCTGGTCCCGCCGCCGCTGCTCGCCGCTCCGGAGACGCCCTACGCGGTCTTCGTGCATGCGAGCAGTCGCGCCGACAAGCTTTGGCCCGAGGCACACTGGCGCGCGCTGATCGCGCATTTCACGCAAGCCGGCCTCGCCGTTCTGCTGCCGTGGGGCACGAGCGAGGAGGCCGAGCGCAGCGCCCGGCTTGCCGATGGCATGGCGGGCGCCGGCGCGTGCGCGCGTCGAGAACTTCCCGAGCTCGCGGCGCTCCTCGCCCGCGCCGACATCGTTTGCGGCGTCGACACCGGCCTCGTGCACCTGGCAGCGGCATTGGGTGCGCCGACCGTCGCACTGTTCGTCGCCACCGATCCGCGGCTCGCCGGCGTCGCGCGCGCCGGCCCACGTTGCCGCGATCTGGGCGCGAGGAGCATCGTCCCCGCGCCGTCCGAAGTCATCGCCACCGTCGGCAGATTGCTGCGCGGCTTGCCCGACTGCTGATGGAATTCGCGCGCGCGCTCTACACGCTTGCCGGCTCGGCGCTGCTGCCGCTGCTGCCGCTGCGCCTGTGGTGGCGCGGCCGCCGCGAGCCCGGCTATCGGGGCGACTGGGCCGAACGCTTCGGACACTATCGCGCGGCGCCGCCGGCGCGCGGCGTCTGGTGGGTGCACGCGGTGTCCGTCGGCGAAACGCGGGCTGCGCTGCCACTCGTGCAGCATCTGCATCGCGCCTATCCCGAGTTCGCGATTGTCCTCACGCATATGACGGCGACCGGCCGCGAGGCCGGCCGCGCGCTCTACGGCGACACCGTCACGCAAGCGTGGCTGCCGTACGACCTGCCGTTCGCGGTCGACGCCTTCCTCGCCCACTTTCGTCCGGTCGCCGGCTTCCTACTCGAGACCGAGCTTTGGCCCAACCTGATTGCGCGCGCCGCAGCCCGGCAGGTCCCCGTCTATCTGGTCAATGCGCGCCTATCGGAGCGCTCTGCCGCCGGATACCGCCGCTTTGCCGCGCTGACCAGCCCGATGCTGGCGCGCCTTGCCGGTGTCGCCGCGCAATCGGCCGCCGACGAGGCGCGGCTGACTGCGCTGGGCGCACCGGCGACGGTCGTGACGGGCAATCTTAAATTCGACGTGACGGTTCCCGCCGCCGCCCGCGAGCTCGGCGCGCAATTCGCGCTGCGCTTCGGCGCGGTACGCGCGGTGTGGGTCGCGGCGAGCACGCGCGAAGGTGAAGAAGCACTGCTGCTGGACGCACTCGATCGAACGCCGCTTCCGCCGGACACGCTGCTGGTCATCGTGCCGCGGCACCCGCAGCGCTTTGCCGAGGTCGCCAACCTGCTGCGCGAGCGCGACGTCCGGTTCGTGCGCCGCAGCGACAATCTTGTGGTGCCCGCCGATGCGCGCGTCGTGCTCGGCGATTCGATGGGCGAGCTGTTCGCGTATTACGCGGCAGCGGATCTGGCCTTCGTCGGCGGCAGCCTGTTGCCGCTAGGCGGCCAGAACCTGATCGAGCCGCTCGCGCTCGGAACGCCGGTGCTGATCGGACCCCACACCTTCAATTTCGCCGAAGCGAGCGCCGGCGCGGTCGC
>JBDTXW010000071.1:0-12006 GCA_040005975.1 Betaproteobacteria bacterium
GAAGGGGCACTGAAGACGAATGGCTAAGCGGGACTACTACACGACGCTCGGCGTCAATCGCGACGCGGCCGAAGCGGACATCAAGAAGGCCTACCGGCGACTCGCGATGAAGCACCATCCGGACCGCAATCCGGACAAGGGCGCCGAGGACAAATTCAAGGAAGCCAAAGAGGCGTACGAGGTTCTTTCCGACGCCAGAAAACGCGCGGCTTACGACCAGTACGGCCATGCCGGCGTCGATCCTTCGGCAGGTTTCGGCGCGGCCGGCGCACGCGGCGCGGGTCCCGAAGGCTTCGGCGGCTTTGCCGATGCGTTCGGCGACATATTCGGCGAGATTTTTGGCGGCAGCACGCGCGGCCGCGGCAACGGCGTCTATCGCGGCGCCGACCTTCGCTACAACCTCGAGCTCTCACTCGAGGAAGCCGCGCGCGGAACCGAGGCGAAGATCCGCATTCCGGCGCTGGAGAACTGCGCGACCTGCCACGGCTCGGGCGCCAAGCCGGGCACGCAAGCCAAGACCTGTCCGACGTGTAACGGCCAGGGCCAGGTGCGCGTGTCACAGGGTTTTTTCTCTATCCAGCAAACCTGCCCGCAATGCCACGGGACCGGGAAGATCATTCCCGAGCCCTGCACGACCTGCGGCGGCGCCGGGCGCGTGAAAAAGCAGAAGACGCTGTCGGTGAAGATTCCCGCCGGCGTCGATCAGGACGATCGCATCCGGCTGGGCGGGGAGGGGGAGGCCGGATTGAACGGCGGCCCGCCGGGCGACCTGTACGTCGTCGTCGGCCTGAAGCCGCACGCGGTGTTCCAGCGCGAAAGCAACGATCTGCATTGCGAAATGCCGATCAGCTTCGCCACGTCGGCGCTCGGCGGCGAAATCGAGATTCCGACGCTCGATGGCCACGCCAAGATCAAGATCCCGCCCGAAACGCAGAGCGCGCAGGTGTTCCGCCTTCGCGGCAAGGGCATCAAAGGCGTACGCAGCCACGTGCATGGCGATCTTTTCTGCCATGTCGCCATCGAGACGCCGATCAACCTGACATCGCGCCAGAAGGACCTCTTGCGGGAGTTCGAAGCGATCAACGCGGAGGATCCGGGCGTACACAACCCGCGCGCGAAGAATTGGTTCGACCGCGTACGGGAATTCTTCGGGCCCTGAGGACCGAAGTGCGCAGACGCGCCGGATTGCCTCGGTTGAGCGGGGCCGGCTGCGGCGACGCGCGCCGCCCACTGCGGTTTCCGGCGTCGTGACGCAGGCACACCCGAGAGCCGCCGGCGCGCGCTTCGACGTCATCGTCATCGGCGCCGGCGCCGCCGGGATGATGTGCGCGGCGGTCGCCGGCCGCCGCGGTCGTCGCGTCCTGTTGATCGAGCATTACGACAAGCTCGGCGAGAAAATCCGCATTTCGGGCGGCGGCCGCTGCAATTTCACCAATCTGCACGCCACGCCGGCGAATTACCTGTCGCAGAACCCCGACTTCTGCCGCTCGGCTTTGTCCCGCTATACGCCGCGCGACTTCATCGACCTGGTCGAACGGTACCGGATAGCCTGGCACGAAAAGGCGCTCGGACAGCTCTTTTGCGACCGGAGCTCGCAGGAGGTCATCGCGCTGCTGAAAAGCGAGTGCGATCGTGCCGGCGTGCAATGGCGGATGCCGTGCGCGGTGCACGACGTAAAGCACGAAGGCGGCATCTTTGCAGTATCGACCGCGATGGGACCGGTGCGCAGCGAAGCGCTGGTCATCGCGACCGGCGGCCTGACGGTGCCCAAGATCGGCGCGACACCATTCGGTTACCGCATCGCCGAGCAGTTCGGTATCTCGGTCGTGCCGCCGCGGCCTGCGCTGGTGCCACTGGCATTCGATCCCGCGGCGTTGGCGCGCTACGGCGACTTGTCGGGCATTGCTGTCGACGCCGAAGTGTCCTGTAACGGCGGCAGCTTTCGCGACGGGCTGCTGTTCACCCATCGCGGTCTTTCCGGCCCGGCAATCCTGCAGATCTCCTCGTACTGGAACGGCGGCGACGCGCTGTCGATCGATTTGCTGCCCGGCGGAGACGCGCATGCGTGGCTCGAAAGCGAGCGAACGTCGGCGGCGCGGCTGGACAACCTGCTTGCGCGCCGCCTGCCCCGCCGCCTCGCGCAGCAATGGAGTATGGCGTACGGCGCCGCGGTCGCGGCCAGTGGACTCGACGAGCCGCGCCGGCGAGAGCTGGCGGGACTGCTCCACGCCTGGCCCGTGGTCCCGTCGGGGACGCTCGGCTACAACAAGGCGGAAGTGACGCTGGGCGGAGTCGATACGCGCGCGTTGTCATCCCGGACGATGGCGGCAATCGAGGTGCCGCGATTGCATTTCATCGGTGAGGTCGTCGACGTCACCGGATGGCTGGGCGGCTACAACTTTCAATGGGCCTGGGCCTCCGGCTACGCGGCCGGACAGCATGCCTGACGCTTCGCGCGCGCGCCTCGCATGCGGCGCAAGCAATCGCAGAGCGTCAGCTCGCGAGCGAATGCGCAATTTGCGCGGGTCGACGCTAGGGCATAGCATTCGCCTCTCGACATCGTCGCTGCCGGAGAAAAGCAATGCCGTATCGCATGTTGCTGCTGCTCGCCGTGCTCGCGTTCGGCGCTCCGTCCGCCGTTGCGCAAGTCAAGATCGGCCTGATGGTTTCCGCGACCGGCCCGACCGCGGCGATAGGCATTCCGCAGAAAAACACCGGTGCGCTGCTCGCCACCCGTATCGGCGACACGACGATCGACTACGTCCAGCTCGAGGATGGAGGCGATACGACGCGTGCCGTGCAAAACGTGAGGAAGCTGATCGGCGAGGATCATGTCGACGCGCTGATCGGTCCCTCGACGACGCCGAATGCGCTCGCGATCCTGGACATCATCGCCGAGAACAAGGTGCCGCTGCTGGCGACCGTCGGAACGTCGTCGGTGGTCGAGCCGATCGATGCGAAGCGACGCTGGGTGTTCAAGACCACGCAGAACGATGACCTGATCGCCTCGGCGCTGATCGCGAGCATGCGCAAGAACGGCGTCAGGACGGTGGGCTTCATCGGCTTCAACGACGCCTACGGCGAGAATTGGTTCAAGGTGTTCGGCGCCCTGTCCGAGAAGGCGGGCATCGCGATCGTGGCCAACGAGCGTTATGCACGCAACGATTCCAGCGTCACCGCGCAAGCGCTGAAGCTCCTCGCCGCCAGACCCGACGCGGTCCTGATCGCCGCGGTCGGCGGACCCGCGGTACTGCCGCAGGCCACGCTCTACGACCAGGGTTACAAGGGCCGCATCTACCAGACGCACGCGGTCGCGACCGACGATTTCATCCGGCTGGGCAAGGAAAAGGTCGAAGGGACGATACTCGCCGCCGGGTCGATGCTGGTGATCGACGACATCGCCGACACCGATCCGATCAAGCAGGTCGCGAGCGGCTACATGAGCGCCTACGAAAAGCGCTTCGGCAACCGGCCCGCGACGTTCGGCGCCAATACCTTCGATGCGGGCCTGCTGCTGCAGCGGGCGATTCCGCTCGCTCTGCGCGCGGCGAAGCCGGGCACCGAGGCCTTTCGCGTCGCGTTGCGCGATGCGCTCGAGCAGCAGCAGGGGGTCGTCGGCTGCCAAGGCGTATTCAACATGAGCCCGAGCAATCACAACGGCATGGACGAGCGGGCGCGCGTGATGGTTGTCGTCAAGGATGGCAGGTTCAGGCTGCTGACCGAGTAACGTCGCGACCTGCGCGCGCCGTGGCACAGCAAAGACCCGTCGTCGGCGTGCTGCTTGCCGCCGGCAGCGGCACCCGTTTCGGCGGTGACAAACTCCTAGTGAAGCTCGCTGACGGCACGCCGCTGGCGGCAGCCGCATTTGCTGCGCTGGCGGCGGGCGTCGATGGCGTCGTTGCGATCGTCCGCCCCGGCGACGCCGCCCTCAATGCCTTGCTCGGCAAGTGTGGCGCGTCCGTGGCCGTATGCGTGAGTGCCGCCGATGGCATCGGCGCCAGTCTCGCCTGCGCGATGCGGGAGGTGCAGCACCGGTTTCCGCAGGCGCACGGCGCGATCATCGCGCTGGCCGACATGCCCTGGGTGTCTGCGTCGACGGTGCAGCAGGTCGCTGCCGCATTGCGGCGCGGCGCCGTGCTGGTGGCCCCGACGCATCGCGGAACGCGCGGTCATCCGGTGGCGATCGGCGCGCGTTTTTTCGCGGAACTAGCGACCCTGTCCGGCGACGAGGGCGCAAAACAGCTGCTGGCGGCGCATCGTGCAGAGCTCGAGCTGATTGCCGTCGACGATCCGGGCGTGCTGCGCGACGTCGATACGCCGGCCGATCTTTGAACCGCGTCACTTCCTCCACATGTCGACCTGGCGGCCGACGATGCGATTCTCCTCGTCCTGCATTTGCCACCAGGCACGAAGCTCGGCTTCGCCAAGCGGATACGAAATCAGGAAGCCCTGCGCTTCCTCGCAGCCATGCTTTTTGAGGAATTCAAACTGCGCCGCCGTTTCGACGCCCTCGGCGATGCAGCGCAAGCCGAGGCTGTGTGACAGCGCGATGATCGCCTGCGCGATCGCCTCGTCGCTGGCGTTCAGTTCGATGCCGCGCACGAAGCGCTGATCGATCTTCACCGCCTGGATCGGCAGCCGCGCCAGGTACGAAAGGCTCGAGTAGCCGGTGCCGAAATCGTCGATCGTGATCGATACGCCCATCTGCTTCAGCTTGACCAGCGTCGAGACCGCCTTGTCGGGGTGCGTGATGATCACGCTTTCGGTGATCTCGAGGTCGAGATAGCGTGCCGGCAGCCCGCTGACCCGGAGCGCCTCCTCGACGATCGACAGCCAGCTGTCGTGCTGCAGCTGCTGCACCGACAGATTGACCGACAGGCGCAGCAGCATATTCTGCCGGTGCCAGCTGGTCACCTGTCGGCAGGCGTCGCGCAGCACGCGAGCACCGAGAGCCTGGATCATTCCGGATTCCTCGGCGATCGAGATGAATTCGGCCGGGCCGATAATGCCACGCTCCGGATCGCGCCAGCGCAGAAGGGCTTCGACGCCGCAGGCCCGCCCGCTGGCCATCTCGATCTGCGGCTGATAGACGAGGAAGAACTCGTCGTCCATCAGTCCGCGGCGCATGTCGGTCTCGATCTGAAGCCGTGCCTGCACGCGCGCATTCATGTCGGCGGTGTAGAAGCGGTAGGTATTGCGTCCGCTGTCCTTGACCGAATACATCGCCGTGTCGGCCTGCCTGATCAGTCCGCCCGGATCGGTGGCGTCGGTCGGATAGACCGATACGCCGATGGAGCAGGTCAGCGTCGGTGTCTGGTCGCCGAGGCGGAACGGCGCGAGGAACGATTCGCGCACGCGCGTCAGGACAGCCATGATTTCGATCGTCGCGCGCTCTGGATCGAGGTCGGGCAGAATGACGACGAATTCGTCGCCTCCGAGCCGCGCCACCGTGTCCGACTCGCGCACCGCGTGGCTCAACCGCTGAGCCACCGCCTGCAACAGATGGTCGCCGGCATCATGGCCGAGCGTGTCGTTGATGCGCTTGAAGTGATCGAAATCGAGGAAAAGGCACGCGACCTGATGTTGATCGCGCGCCGCCTGCGCCAGGATCTGCTTCAGGCGCTGGTTGAGCAGCGCCCGGTTCGGCAAGCCGGTCAGGATGTCGTGCTGCGCGAGCTTGTATGCCTGCGCGATCGCGATCTCGAGCTCCTTGGTCCGCTGGACGACTTTTTCTTCGAGCGCGCGCTGGTATCCCGTGACCTCGCCCTGCGATTGCGCCAACCTATCTGTCATCTGGTTGAAGGCGCGCGTGAGCGCGCCGAGCTCGTCGCGGGACCTCGGAGCCACGCGCACGCCCAGATCGCCGGCGCCCACCGCCTTGGCCGCACGTACCATGTCAAGTATCGGCGCCACCAGTCGTCGGGTAAACAGCAGCGTGGCCAGGATCGCGATCAGCGTCACCGCCATGACCACTGCAAGCGGACCAATGATGTTGTCGCGCACTTGCGCCTGATTTCGCTCGTAGTTCAAGCCCAGGCGCACATACCCGATCGGAGCGTCCGCGGCCGCCGGTGAACCGGTCAGCGCGGGCGCCAGTCCGCTCTTCGCTTCGGCGATCGGCGTAACGAGCTCGAGGTAGCGCCGTCGCTTGACATTGCGGACGCTACTTTTGGTCGCCCCGGAATGCAGTTCGGTGGCCGGCGCCGGTGGCATCGTCGCATCGCCATAACTCCGTGCCGTGATCAGCCTGCCCTGGTCGTCGAGCACGGCGACGTAGGCGATGTCGTGGTCGGCTTCGAGGCTTTGCAACAGCCGCTCCAGTGCGCCCGCATCGGCCGTGTAGACCGCAGATTCGGAGAGCTCGGCCAGCATCGTCGCGATCGTCTGCCCTTGCGTCTTCAGCCGCGCCTGCTCGGCGTCGACCTGCTGCATGACCAGCAGCGAACCGACACCGACGGCGGTCGCCACGATCAGTCCGATGACGAGCAGGTTGAGCTTCATCAGCAACCCCAAGCGCATCAAACGTGGCCGGGCAGCTGCGTCCGCAGGGGCGACGCGCTCGACATTCATCGATGACGCCCGTTCGGCCATCGGCGCTAATCCGCCACCCAATCGAAAGACTGGCGCATCGAGGCATCCCACTGCCGGTGCAACAATTGGGCGCTCCGCAGGTTGACGAAGATGTAAGACCGCGGCGGGTTAAGCGCGGTCGTGTGGCTGCCGAGCAGTTGTCGCAGCGCCAGCCGGCCGCAGAACACGCCGAGTTCGCGGTAATTCCAGTCGACCGCGTAGAGTGCTCCGGCCTGCACCCAGGCCTGCGACAGTCCGACCAACGGCAGCGTGTGGCGGAAGGAGAACAGCAACAGCGCCTCCGCGTTCTGCGCCGGATCGTACAGGACGCCGACATAGCGCGCGCCAGGTAACAGGCGGCGCAGCCAGCCGATCGCCGTCATACCGAGCGCTTCGCGCACTCCGGCGAACGTGGCGCGGAGCTGCGGCGTGTCGTCCGTTGCGTACACGAGCACGCGAGGTGCTGCAAGCGCCGGTGCGGCCAGCGTTGCGGCGATCATCAGGGCCAGCGCCGCCGCGCGGGGGCGGTGGAAATGGCGATGCAAGCCGGGGATGTCGATGGCCACCTGCGATGCTGTCAGGCCGCCATCACCGGGATCTTGCCGATGCGCTGCTGCCACTCGCGCGGGCCGGTCTGGTGCAGCGACGACCCGGTCGCATCGACGGCGACCGTTACCGGCATGTCGCGGACGTCGAATTCGTAGATCGCTTCCATTCCCAGGTCGGCGAATGCCACGACGCGCGAGCTCTTGATCGCTTTCGAGACCAGATACGCGGCGCCGCCGACCGCGATCAGATACGCGGCGCGATGCTTGCGAATCGCCTCGATCGCGACCGTCCCCCGCTCGGCCTTGCCGATCATCGCGAGCAGGCCCGTCCGGGCCAGCATCATCTCGGTGAACTTGTCCATCCGCGTCGAAGTCGTTGGTCCGGCCGGACCAACGATTTCATCGCGTACCGGATCGACGGGGCCGACGTAATAAATGACACGATTGGTGAAATCGACGACCGGCGGCAGCGATTCGCCGCGGGCGAAGAGATCGGCAATCCGCTTGTGCGCAGCATCGCGGCCGGTCAGCAACTTGCCGGAGAGCAGCAGCCGCTCACCCGGCTTCCAGCTTGCCACTTGCTCGCGTGTCAGCCGGTTCAGGTCGACCCGCGTCGCCGTTGGCGCCGGCGCCCAGCGCACGTCGGGCCAGTGCGCAAGATCGGGCGGGTCGAGTCGCGCGGCGCCGGACCCGTCGAGCGTGAAGTGCGCGTGCCGCGTCGCCGCGCAGTTAGGGATCATGCCGACCGGTTTGCTGGCGGCGTGTGTCGGATAATCGAGAATCTTGACGTCGAGCACCGTCGACAGGCCGCCCAGCCCCTGCGCGCCGATGCCGAGTGCGTTGGCAGCTTCGTAGATGTCGATGCGCAACTGCTCGAGCGCGCTGGCGGGCCCGCGCTTCTTGAGCATCGCCATGTCGATCGGCTGCATCAACGCTTCCTTGGCCAGGAGCATCGCCTTTTCCGCGCTGCCGCCGATGCCGATGCCCAGCATCCCGGGCGGACACCAACCCGCGCCCATCGTCGGCAAGGTCCTCACTACCCAGTCGACAATCGAGTCCGATGGGTTGAGCATCACGAATTCCGCCTTGTTTTCGGAACCACCGCCCTTGGCGGCGATCCGCACGTCGACGGTATCTCCGGGCACGAGGTCGAAGTGCACGACGGCCGGCGTGTTGTCTCGCGTGTTCCGGCGTGCGCCTGCAGGATCGGCGACGATCGATGCGCGGAGCATGTTGGTGGGGTCGAGATAGGCGCGGCGCACGCCTTCGTTGATCATGTCGGTCGGCGACATCGTCGCGCCATCCCAATGCACGTCCATGCCGACCTTGACGAAGGCGATGACGATGCCGGTATCCTGGCAGACCGGCCGATGTCCTTCGGCGCACATCCGCGAATTGGTCAGGATCTGCGCAATCGCGTCCTTGGCGGCGGGCGATTCCTCGACGGCGTAGGCGTTGGCAAGCGCCTCGATATAGTCGATCGGATGGTAATAGGAAATGAACTGCAGAGCGTCGGCTACGCTCTGGATCAGGTCTTCTTGCTTGATCGTCGTCATGGCTGGTGGGTCGACGCAACGCCGCGCGGACGTCCGGCCGAGCCGGGCGGGGCAGGTTACGCAATTCTACCATCGCCGACCCCGTATCCGACGCTGCGTGAGCGCGTTCGAGCCGGCGCGACATCGACAATTGCACCGCGAGGGCAAGACTCGGTAGACTGCGACAGAACGCTCATCATGCGAGGGGCGATCCGCCCTTCGCCCGCACACTCGTCGAGGAGGCAGGCAGCATGTCCACGATCGAATCGGTATCGCACGAAACGCGCGTATTCGAGCCGCCGCGGGAATTTGCCGCGCAGGCGAACGTCAGCCCGGACGAATTCGACCGGCTGAACGCCGCGGCCGCTGGCGATTATTCCGGTTTCTGGGCGAATCTGGCGCGCGAGCACCTCTCCTGGCACAAGCCGTTCACCAAGTCGCTCGACGAAGGCAATGCGCCGTTCTACAAATGGTTCGAGGACGGCGAGCTCAACGTCTCGCATAACTGTCTCGAGCGCAATCTCGAAAGCGGCAATGCGAACAAGGTCGCGATTATCTTCGAGGCCGACGACGGGGCCGTGACCCGGGTTACCTATCAGGAGCTTTATCACCGGGTCTGCCGGCTGGCGAACGGGCTCAAATCGCTCGGCATCAAGAAGGGCGATCGCGTCATCATCTACATGCCGATGTCGATCGAGGGCGTCGTCGCAATGCAGGCCTGTGCACGCATCGGCGCGACGCATTCGGTAGTGTTCGGTGGATTCTCGGCCAAGTCGTTGCAGGAGCGCATCATCGACGTCGGCGCAGTCGCGGTAGTCACTGCAGACGAGCAGGCGCGCGGCGGCAAGCATCTTCCTTTGAAATCGATCGTCGACGAGGCGCTCGGCATGGGCGGCTGCGAGGCGGTGCGCAAGGTGATCGTCTATCGGCGCACCGGCGGCGCGGTCGGCTTCGCGACGCCGCGTGATCTTTGGATGCACGAGCTCGTCGCGGCACAAGCCGACACGTGCGCGCCCGAATGGGTCGGCGCCGAGCATCCGCTGTTCGTTCTTTATACGTCGGGCTCGACGGGCAAGCCGAAGGGCGTGCAGCACAGCTCCGGCGGCTATCTGCTGTGGGCGGCTCTGACGATGCGCTGGACGTTCGACATCAAGCCGGCCGACATCTTCTGGTGCACGGCGGACATCGGCTGGGTCACCGGCCACACTTATATCGCGTATGGGCCGCTGGCGGTCGGCGCAACGCAGGTCGTTTTCGAAGGCATTCCAACCTATCCGGACGCCGGGCGTTTCTGGCAGACGATCCAGAAGAACAAGGTGACGATCTTTTACACCGCGCCGACGGCGATACGCTCGTTGATCAAGGCATGTGGTGCTGCGCCGCAAACGGCGCCGAAGAACCACGATCTGTCGACGTTGCGCCTGCTGGGCACCGTCGGCGAGCCGATCAATCCCGAAGCCTGGATGTGGTATCACGAGAATGTTGGTGGCGGACGCTGCCCGATAGTCGACACCTGGTGGCAAACCGAAACGGGCGGACACATGATTTCGCCGCTGCCTGGCGTCACGCCGCTGGTGCCGGGGTCGTGCACGCTGCCGCTGCCGGGCATTATCGCGGCGATCGTCGACGAAACCGGACATGATGTCGAACACGGTCACGGCGGCATACTGGTGATCAAGCGGCCGTGGCCGGCGATGATCCGCACGATCTGGGGCGATCCCGAGCGCTACCGCAAGTCCTATTATCCGGAGGAGCTCGGCGGCACGCTCTATCTCGCCGGCGATGGCTCGGTGCGCGACAAAAAGACCGGCTATTTCACGATCATGGGACGCATCGACGACGTGCTCAACGTGTCGGGCCACCGGCTCGGAACGATGGAAATCGAGTCGGCGCTGGTCGCCAATCCGATGGTGGCGGAAGCCGCGGTCGTCGGACGGCCCGACGACATGACCGGCGAGGCCGTGTGCGCCTTTGTCGTGCTGAAGCAGGAGCGGCCCGAAGGCGCGGAGGGCGAAAGGATCGCCAAGCAGCTGCGCGACTGGGTCGGCAAGGAGATCGGTCCGATCGCCAAGCCCAAGGACATCCGCTTTGGCGACAACCTGCCGAAGACCCGGTCGGGGAAGATAATGCGCCGGCTGCTGCGATCGATCGCCAAGAACGAGGCGATCACGCAGGACGTGTCGACGCTCGAAAATCCGGCGATTCTGGAGCAGCTGAAGCAGGCGTTGTAGCGGTACCGCGGACCGGCCGCGTCAGCTCTCGCTCACGCCGGGGGCGGCGCGGTGTCGGAATACGAAGGCCGTTTCGACAGCTTGTCGAACAGCGCGACCAGGTTCGCGTGCGCGCTGCGCCAGGCGATCGTCGGATGCCGCAAATCCAGGTAGCCGAGCGCACATCCGGTCGCGATGTCGGCCAGCGAATGCGCTTCGCCGTTGCACCATGGCTTGTCGGCCAACTCGCTTGCCATGTCCACGATTCCGCGCTCGATCTTTTTACGCTGCCTGGCGATCGACTCGCTGCTTTGCTGCTTCGCCGGCCTCGCCGCCTCGCGCACGATCGCCACGGCGGCGTCGCAGATGCCGTCGGCCAATGCCTCCCAGCGCTTCACGGTGATGCGCTGGCGACTAGGCTCGGGGATGAGGCGCGATACCGGGCTCACCGTATCGAGGTACTCGACGATCACGCGCGAGTCGTAGAGCGCCGTGCCGTCATCGAGTATCAGTACGGGGACCTTGCCGAGCGGGTTGTGCAACGGCACGATCGTGTCCTCGGCCCACGGCAACGCTTCGACCAGTTCGCAGTCGATCTTTTTCTCGGCTAACGCAATGCGGACTTTGCGAACGTAGGGACTCGTCGGCGAGGCGAGCAATTTCATCATGGATTCACGCGTGTAACGGGCGGCGCAATGCAAGCGTGGGGCACTGCAGGATTAATGTCGATTATATCACTGCAGCCGCACCTTCGCGCTGCCGAATCGATCGCGGCGCTGTGATACACTGCGCTGGACCTGGCTGAGCGAAAAATCGTCTGCCTTATGCCGATCGCCGAGGCGCTTTCCACCCTTACTGCGCTGTCGCCGCTCGACGGCCGCTATCGCGTCAAGGTCGCCGCACTCGTCGAACATCTCAGCGAGTATGCACTGATCCGCGAGCGCGTACGCGTCGAGCTCGGCTGGCTCGAGGCGCTGGCGGACGAGCCCGGGATCGCCGAAGTTCCCCCGTTCAGCGCAGCGACGCGCCAGAAGCTCGCGCAGGCGGGACGCGATTTCAGCGTCGCTGACGCGGAGCGCGTCAAGGCCATCGAGCGCACCACCAATCACGACGTCAAGGCGGTCGAATACTGGCTGAAGGAAC
>JBDTXW010000072.1:0-11857 GCA_040005975.1 Betaproteobacteria bacterium
CTCGGCAGCACCGCGGATGCCGCACTGGATGACCTGCGTGGCGGCGCGGAGGTCACCGGTCTGCATCAGTCGCATGGCTTCCTGCATGCTGCGATTCATGTTGTCGATCATTCTAATTTCTCTTTTTCAGTGGATACGACCGGCCAACGCGGCCCTGACTGCGGGACTTGCGTGCAAAGCGCCCAGGACGGAGATCGATTCGATAGTTGCTCTCGCCAGCGCTGGCGAGACATCGTCGGCAATGCGGACGAGTCCCAGGACCTGAATACGCAGCTTCTCGCGCGACTTGCGTACGGCTTCCAGGTCGCGTCGCGTGTAGTCCTGAATACCAAGCACCAGGGTGCGCCGCGCGGCGGACTGGCGTAGCACTTCCGCATGTGTCGCAAGCTGATTTCTGATGGCGGTGCGAATGACGTCCGTACGATTCGAATAAAAGCCCTCCCGCACCAGCAGATCGATCTGTCCGAGATCGACGGGTCCTAGGTTGATCGTGATCTTTTCGGTGTCGCTAAGTTTCGGTCTGTCTTCAGCCACGAAACCATTCCCAAAGTCAGTGCGAACGATACATCCATGCAGCATCCTAGCACCATCCATGGAGATGGTCAAATAACCTCTTCCCTCTGTCGCGATCGGCCGTTTCGAGACCCTGAGCATTCATACGCATATCTATTCAGGATACGACGCAAGGCGCATGCTAAGGGTGCGGGCGGTTTTGCGCCTTTGGACAAGTGAATCAAGGGTCGAACGGTGGATGACCGCGCAAATCGCTGCTGCTAAGCTAGCCGCATCGGGCGAAAGACGAAGCGCCGCTGCAAAAGCCTAGGGACCGCGCCTTGAATCCTGCCGCAGACGAAATGACGACCGGCATTCCTCCGCCCCGCGCAGCGATCGCCCGCGATCCGACGTCGCCCGGCGTTGGCGCTACGCCAGAGCCGCGTAGCCGCGTGCGCGGCGCGAAAGCCGTCTGGCCGCTGGTACGCGAAGCGGTCTCCGCATGGATCGACCATCGCGCCTCCAGCCTCGGCGCGGCGCTGGCCTATTACACGGCGTTTTCGCTGGCACCCCTGTTGTTGATCGCGATCGCCGTTGCCGGGCTGTGGGTCGACTCGGATGTCGCCGCACGCGCGATTGCAGACCAGGCGTCCGCGCTGCTGGGACCCCGCGCCGCCGAAGGCGTGAACTTCATGCTGCACGCCGCACCGCATGCAGCGACCGGCTGGCTCGCTGGCGCCGTGGGCCTGGTCACGCTGATCATCGGCGCAACGACAGTACTGACCGAATTGCAGTACGACCTGGACATGATCTGGCGCGCGCCCCCTCGACGCTCCCGCGGCTTGCTCGCCGCACTCTTGTCGCGGCTGCTGTCGTTCGGCCTGGTACTTTGCATTGGCTTTCTGTTCCTTGCCTCGCTGGTCGTCAGCACCGCGATTTCCGCACTCGCGGCGCACGGCATCGCGCTCCTGCCAGGCTCGCCAATGCTGCTGACGGTTGCCCATGTCGTGGCCTGGGGCATCGTGCTCATGCTCTGCTTCGCGCTGCTGTTCAAG
Source organism: Betaproteobacteria bacterium (assembly GCA_040005975.1). Lineage (GTDB taxonomy): Bacteria > Pseudomonadota > Gammaproteobacteria > Burkholderiales > Casimicrobiaceae > PALSA-1003. The sequence goes on from JBDTXW010000072.1 coordinate 1,548, forward strand.
TGGCTGCCGAATATGCGCTTGGCGTGGAGCGATGTATTGGTCGGGGCGCTGGTGACGACCGCTCTGTTCAGCATCGGGAGATTGCTGATTGGATTCTATCTGGCGCACAGCGCGAACTCGTCGATGCACGGCGCCGCAGGCGCATTGATCATCCTGTTGTTGTGGTTCTATTACTCCGCGCAGGTCTTCCTGCTCGGTGCAGAATTCACCGCGGTCTATGCCCGTCGTGTCGGCTCGCTGGCCCGGGGCGCGACAGCGATCGCGGCAAACGGCGCGTCGTAAGACGAAGGCTGACGGCGCGCGCCGACCGCGCCTAGGAAAAAAACAGCAATTCACCGATAGCTGGCGGCGCGCGCCCGCGCCATCATGCGGCTGTCGACACAAGCCCTGCGGCACCGGGTTGGCCGCATGCACCGGTCGCTTTTGACGGGCATTTGCGACGTATTTTCGCGGCACATCGCGGCGCAGCTTTGCCGGCGTTCGAGTGACACTCAATCAAACCGAAAGGAACCAAGACCATGAAACGTCGTTATTTAGCGCAAGCCTTGCTGGTTGCCTCATTGGGAGCCTTCGCCGCAACCGGCTATGCACAAACAAACAGCGCTGCCGACCAGACGCCGGGTTCGCCGGGCGCCGCCGCGCCGGAAGCCGGGACCGGCACCACGGCCGGATCGCGCGCCACAACCGGGCTGGGTACCACGGCAGGAACGAACACCTACGGCACGCAAACGGGCAGGATGCGCGCGCCGATGACGGCGGCGGAAATGCGCGCCTACGAGAAGGCGCGCGGCGTGTGCGATGCGGGCCCCGCGGCCCAGCACGATCAGTGCTGGACGAGCCTCACCGCGCAATACAGCGGCGTCAGCCCGAAGTGCCAGAAGTTGACCGGTAACGCGCTGGACGCGTGCGTCCACCAGGAGGGATCGGCCGACAGTGGCGGCAAGTAGAGCGGGTGCACAAAAAAGGGAGCGCGGTGTGCGTTCCCTTTTTTTGTTTGCGGCCAGCGTTAATCGGCCGCACGAGCACGCTTTAGCCGCCGGTCGTTTCGCCCCCCATGACCTGGAGGATCGTTCCGGTGATGTACGAGGAATCCGCCTCGGACGCAAGGAAAACGTACGTGGGTGCGAGCTCTTCCGGCTGTGCGGGCCGCCCCATCGGGTTGTCCTGGCCGAATTTGGCGACCCGGTCGGGCGTCATGCCGGCGTCCGAAGGATTCAGCGGTGTCCATACGGGCCCGGGGGCGACCGCGTTGACGCGAATGCCGCGCTCGATCAATTCGAGCGCGAGGGCCTTGGTGAACGCGTTGATGGCTCCCTTGGTTGCCGAATAATCGGGCAGCTCCTTCGAACCCATGATGCCGGTTTCCGAGCTCGTCGCTATGATCGCCGCGCCACGCTGCATGTGGCGAAGCGCGGCGCGCGCAAGCCAGAAATAGGCATACATGTTGGTCTTGAACGTCGTGTCGAACTCCTCGTCGGTGACATCGGCGAGGGTTTTCTTGCGATGCTGATGCGCGGCATTGGCAACCAGAATGTCGATCCCGCCGAAGGCTTCGACGGTTCGCTCCACCGCATCGTCACACGCGACGACGTTGGACAGATCACCCGGAATCTGCAGGCACTTCGCGCCGGCGGCCTCGACAGCGGTCCGGGTTTCGTCGGCGTCGGGCTGCTCGACCGGCAGATAGCAGATCGCGACGTTGGCACCTTCGCGGGCGTAGAGGAGCGCAACCGCGCGGCCGATGCCGGAATCGCCGCCGGTAATCAGCGCAACCTTGCCTTCGAGCTTGCGCGCGGCGCGGTAGCGATCAGCGCGGTAGCGCGGGCGCGGATCGAGGGCGGATTCAAGGCCCGGCGCGTGCTGGTGCTGTTCCGCAAAAGGCGGCTTCGGCTGCTCGAAGGGGGGCGGAACAAGGTCGTTGGATACCTTCAGTGGCTGCTCGCGTTCCGATTGTGGGCGGGTCTGGGTCGTTGCTGCGTCTTTCATTGCGTTAATTTCCCTTCCGTCGGCACCGCCGACCGGCGCCGACGGCAAATGCTACTTATGCGCCAGTTTTTGCTCGGTAAAGAGAACCGCGACGTTGTTGTTCGCGGGTGGCCGCGGGTCGTCGCGCTGCGTGGCCTGGGCGCGCGCTTCCCTCTTGAGCCGAGCAAAGGTCTTGCGGAGATCGGTATGGATACTCGGCGTATAGCGGAATGTCGGGTCGAGAACGGACTTCATCATGTTTCCCTTTGGCCTGGAACATCGCAAACGGTACACAAAGCAGGCAGGCGCCGCTGTCGGTGTTTGTCTGATTTTCTGTCCACGATGCATGCCACCTCTATAGGACGTGTTCCTACACCCGGGCAAGCCCCACGTATGTCGGCGCGCTGGCTAGCTGCGGCAAGTCAGCCGGCAGCGTATGCGCTGGCAGCAGCCGGACGTGGCCGCGACCGCCAATGACGGCCCAAGCGCGGCGCTGGTTGCGCAAACTGGGTCCCGGCCTCATCACCGGCGCCGCGGACGACGATCCCAGCGGGATCGCCACGTATTCGCAGGCAGGAGCCCAGTTCGGTTTCGCGATGGGATGGACGGTGGTGTTCACGCTGCCACTGATGATCGGCATCCAGATGATCAGCGCACGCATCGGTCGGGTCACCGGACACGGGCTCGCCAGCAACATCCGCCGCCGCTATCCGGCGCCGGTGGTGTACGCGGTCGTCGCACTGCTGTTCACCGCGAACACGATCAACGTCGCCGCCGACATCGCCGCAATGGCGCAGAGCGTGCGGCTGGTTGCCGGCGGCAACACGCTGGTTTACGCGGTTGCCTTCGGTGCGGTCTGCCTCGGTCTCGAGGTTTTCATGTCATATCGGAAGTACGTCCGCTACCTGAAATGGTTGACGCTCGCACTGTTTGCCTATGTCGGCGTCGTGCTGTCCATCGATGTCCGCTGGGCGGAAGTGATCGCGGGAATCGCACTGCCGCATCTGGAGCTTTCGGCTGCGGCGGTGACGCTGGTCGTCGCGATTCTCGGCACGACGATCAGTCCTTACCTTTTCTTCTGGCAGGCGGCACAGGAGGTGGAGGACGCCGCCGCGGCTGCGGCGGCCAGCGGCATACGCGGGAGCTCGGTGGCCACGGCCCGCCAATTGCGGCGCATCGAGATCGATACGGTCGCCGGGATGGGCTTCTCGAACCTGATTGCGCTGGCAATCATCGTCAGCGCGGGGGCGACGCTTCATCCCGCGGGGATCACCCATATCGAGACTTCGGCGCAGGCGGCGGAGGCGCTGCAGCCGATCGCCGGACAATTCGCCTCCCTCCTGTTTTGCCTCGGCATCGTCGGCACCGGCATGCTTGCCGTACCGGTGCTGGCCGGATCCGCCGCGTATGCCGTTGCGGAGACTTTCCGCTGGAAGCACGGGCTCGACCTGAAGCCGCACCAGGCGCGCGGCTTCTACGCGATCGTCGCATTGGCGACGGCCGGTGGCGTCGCGCTCGACTTTACCGGCATCGATCCGATTCGTGCGCTGTTCTGGGCGGCGGTAATCAACGGCGTCGCGGCGGTACCTATCATGCTGGTAATGATGCTGCTCGCGACCGATTCGCGCGTGCTCGGCAAGTCCACGGTTCGACGCTGGCTGAAGCTGCTCGGCTGGTTGGCGATGGCGTCGATGGCGGCGGCGGTTGCGGCGATGCTGCTGCTCTGATCCCCGGTTTTCCAGCCGCGCGGGTACATGAAGGACACCGCCTTCGCCCATGCGCTATTCCGCCGGCGGGAACGTCTGCTTGTAAGCGGTGCGCGAGGTCGGTAGCATCGGCGGCAGGGAGTGACGGGCGGCTACCAGCGAGGCATTGCCGATTCGACGATCCGCGTCGAGCGGCAGGCCGAACGGCGTCGCCACGGCGCGACAGACCGTAGGGAGAACGTGCGATGAGTACCGGGTACGCGCTGCACGGTCCGGTGGCGGTGATCACGCTCGACAATCCGCCGGTCAACGGCATGAATCACGCGGTGCGCCAGGCAATCGTCGAAGGCGTCGACCGCGCGCAAGCCGACGCTGCCGTCAGCGCCATTGTCCTGACCGGCGCCGGTGGGCTGTTCTCGGGCGGCGCCGATATCCGCGAGTTCACCACGCCACACGCGCGGGCCGAGCCGACGCTGCCCACCGTCATCGCCATTATCGAAGCCAGCGCCAAGCCGGTCATCGCGGCGATCGGCGGCAGCTGCATGGGCGGCGGATTGGAGCTCGCGCTCGGCTGCAACTTCCGCGTCGCGGCGCCCCAGGCGCAGATCGCGCTCCCCGAGGTCAGGCTGGGACTCTTGCCCGGGGCCGGCGGCACCCAGCGCCTGCCACGGGCGATCGGCGTCGAGGCGGCGCTGAACATGATCGTTTCCGGCGTCAGCGTGCCATGCGAGCGCTTCCGCGGAACCGCACTGTTCGACGAGCTCATCGAGGGCGAAGTGCTGCAGGGCGCGCTGGCGTTCGCCGCCAGCGCCAGGGTGAGCCGCCGGCCTTTGCCGAGCGTGCGCGACATCGCCATCGACTACCCGAACGCCCAAGCCCTGTTCCAGTTCGCGCGCAACACCGTGGGCGCGCTCACCCGTGGTTTTCCCGCGCCGCTCAAGTGTATTGACGCGGTCGAGGCGGCCGTCGCCAGGCCGTTCGAGGAGGGTCTGCGTTATGAGCGAGAGCTCTTCGTCCAGCTCGCGCAAACGCCGCAATCGCGCGCGCTGCGGCATGCGTTTTTCGCCGAGCGCGCAGCCGCCAAGATTCCCGACGTTCCTCCCGGCACGCAGCCGCGCGCGGTCAACGCCGCCGCGGTGATCGGCGCGGGAACGATGGGCGGTGGTATTGCGATCTGCCTGCTGGACGCAGGCATTCCGGTTACGCTGCTCGAAATGAAGCAGGAAGCACTCGACAAGGGCGTTGCGACTATCCGAAGGCACTACGACAGCGCGCTCAGCAAGGGCCGCCTGAGCGCAAGCGAGCTCGAGCGCAAAACCGGCATGCTCAAGCCGACACTTGCCTACGAACACCTCGCCGGTGCCGACCTGATCATCGAGGCGGTATTCGAGGACCTGGCGGTCAAGAAGTCGGTGTTCGAGCGTCTGGATGCGGTGGCAAAGCCCGGAGCGATACTGGCCAGCAACACGTCGACTTTGGATCTGAACAAGATCGCGGCGTTTACGGCGCGAGCGCAGGACGTCGTCGGGATGCACTTTTTCAGCCCAGCCAACGTGATGAAGCTGCTCGAAGTCGTGCGCGGCGCCAGGACCGCACCCGATGTGCTGGTCACCGTCATGAATGTCGCCAAGAGGATGCGCAAGACCGCGGTGATCTCGGGTGTCTGCGATGGCTTCATCGGCAACCGCATGGTCGAGCAGTATCTGCGCCAGGCGCTCTTTCTGGTCGAGGAGGGCGCTTCGCCCGGCCAGGTCGACCGAGCGCTCGAGAAATTCGGCATGGCAATGGGACCATTCCGAATGAGCGATCTCGCCGGCAATGACGTCGGCTGGTACATCCGCAAGCGCCGCTACGTCGAGACGCCGCAGCTCATCTATTCCCGGATCGCCGACCGGCTATGCGAGCTCGGCCGCTTCGGCCAGAAGACCGGCCTCGGGTGGTACCGCTACGAACCCGGCCGCCGCGATGCGCTGCCCGATCCGGTGGTCGACGCCTTGATCGCGAGCTACCGGACCGAGCATCGCATGACGCCACGCACGATCGAAGATCAGGAAATCGTCGACCGCTGCATCTACGCGCTGGTCAACGAGGGCGCGCGCATACTGGAAGACGGCATCGCGTCGCGCGCTTCCGACATCGATGTCGTCTATCTGACCGGCTACGGCTTTCCACTGTACCGTGGCGGCCCGATGTTCTACGCCGACACCGTCGGCCTGTTCAACGTCATCCGCGCCATGCATCGGTTCGCGGCCTCGAGCCGCGGCGATCCGTCGTTCTGGCAACCGGCGCCGCTGCTGGCCCGGCTCGGTGCCGAAGGCAAGACATTCAACAGCTGACAAGGCACGCAGTCATGACCGACGCAGTCGTTGTATCCTACGCGCGCACCGGCCTCGCAAAATCGTGGCGCGGCGCGCTCAACATGACGCACGGGGCGACAATGGGCGGCCATGTCGTCCGGCACGCGATCGAACGCGCAGGGCTTGCTCCCGACGAGATCGACGACGTGCTGATCGGGTGCGCGTTCCCCGAAGGCGCTACCGGCTACAACATCGCCCGCCAGATCGCGATCCGTGCCGGCTGCCCAGTCAGCGTCCCGGGCGTGACGGTCAACCGTTTCTGCTCGTCGGGCCTGCAGACGATCGCGATCGCCGCCCAGCGCATCATCGCGGGCGAGGCCGATGCGTTCGTGGCCGGCGGTGTCGAATCGATTTCGTGTGTGCAGAACGAGATGAACAAGCACATGCTGCGCGAAGCATGGCTCGCCGAGCACAAGCCTGCCGTGTACTGGCCGATGCTCGAGACGGCGGAGACCGTCGCGCGGCGCTACGGTATTGCGCGCGAAAAGCAGGATGAGTACGGGGCGCGAAGCCAGCAGCGGGCGGCGGCGGCCGTCGCGGCACACAGGTTCGACGCCGAGATCGTGCCGCTGACGGCAACGATGGGTGTCGCCGACAAGGAGTCCAACCGCCTGTACACGCGCGAGGTGACGCTTGCCTCCGACGAGGGCATTCGCGCCGACACGACCTACGAAGCAATCGCGCGGATCAAGCCCGCGCTCCCGGGTGGCGTCATTGCCGCCGGCAACGCCAGCCAGTTTTCCGACGGTGCGGCGGCGTGCGTCGTCATCAGCGACAAGCTCGCGGCAAGACGCGGACTCAAGCCACTGGGCATATTCCGCGGCTTCGCCGTTGCCGGCTGCGAGCCCGACGAGATGGGCATCGGTCCAGTCTTTGCCGTGCCCAAGCTCCTCGCGCGCACAGGCATGAAGATCGACGACATCGGGTTGTGGGAGTTGAACGAGGCGTTCGCCGTGCAGGTCATCTACTGCCGCGACAAGCTGGGCATTCCCGACGATCGCCTGAACGTCGACGGCGGCGCGATCGCCGTCGGGCATCCGTACGGCGTGTCGGGTACGCGGCTCACCGGCCACGCCCTGCTCGAAGGCAAGCGGCGCGGCGCCAAATACGTCGTCGTGACGATGTGCATCGGGGGCGGCATGGGAGCCGCCGGTCTGTTCGAAGTCGCATAGGCGTGCCGAGGTCGAAGGCCAATCGCTCACCGCGGCAACGTTGCCCGCGCGACCAGATAGGCATGGATATCGCCGATCTCCTGATCGGACAGGCGGTGCAGCCGATCCCGGGACACGGTACTCATCAGCCCATGCTCCTTGCCGTCGACGCCGATGCCAGTGCGCAGCAGGCGCGTGAACTCGGCGAGTCCGTACGCCCCGATCACCGCGAGATCCGGCGCCCCGGAATCCCAGCCATTCCCTTTCAGGTCGCCGCCGTGGCATTCGGCACAGACGATGCCGACGAGATGACGCGCGGCGGCGTGCTGGACGCCGGCGTCGACCGGTTCCTTGCGCTGCTCGTCGGCGATATAGGAAACCGCGGTTTTGAAGGTGCGGCCTTGCCACAAATCCCAACGATCGAGCGGGCCGATGTAATGCTCCGGTTGATTCGCGCCGCCTGCCGGCATCGACCGCAGAAGCGCGATGATATCTGCCGTCTCGCCGTCGGTTAGGCGGACGTAGCCGAAAGCGGGCATGGCGACGACGCCGCGGCCGTCGGGACGCACGCCCTGGCGAACAATCCGCGCTAGATCTTCGTCCGAGTAGGTCTGCGCCTTGAGCGTGAGATTGGAAGCATAGTAGCGGCCGCGGAGCCAACCCTCATCGACAAAGACCCCGCCCCGCAGGTCCTGCCGGTGGCAATCGGTACAGCCGGTGAGATCGGCAAGGCGCTTGCCTCGTTGCAGCGCGTCGGATCCGTTCGCAACGGGTACGACCATGCGGCTTACCGGATAACGACGATCGAGCTCGCGCTCATTCGAAGCGTAAACATACAATGCAAAGGCAAGTGCTCCGACGGCGCAGCCCGCCAGCACGCGGACGGCGACCTGCTTCGCTGTGGCCATTGCGGTCCCCGACGGGAAGTTTAGCCGGGGATGGTACCGCTTTCGGCCATGAGCCGTCCTAAGCCGCTCTGCCCCACAGCGGACCTAGCGCAAGCCGTCCTGCCTGCTCGGCGATTGTGGATTCGCAACTCCCCGCCTATAGTTCTCCGATAGCCAACTCCAGCAAAAGGAACGGATGGCGCGTGATCATCGACGCCTTGCGGCGATCGTTTCTTTCGACGTGGCCGGCTATTCCCGGCTCATGGGCATCGATGACAGCGGAACGTTGGCGGCGCTCAAGGCCCACCGCCGCGAGCTGATCGATCTTAAGGTAGCCGAGCACGACGGTCGCATCGTCAAGACGATGGGCGACGGCCTGCTCGTGGAATTTTCGAGCGTCGTCGATGCGGTGCGGTGCGCAGTCGAAGTGCAGCGCGGCATGGCGGAGCGTAACGAGGACGTTCCCCCGGACAGGCGACTCGCCTTCCGTATCGGCATCAACGTCGGTGACATTATTATCGACGGCGACGACATCCACGGCGACGGCGTCAATGTCGCAGCGCGACTCCAGGCACTGGCTGAGCCAGGAGGGATTTGCGTAAGTAAGGTTGTTCGCGACCAGGTGCTGGACAAGCTAAGTTTCACCTTCGAGGACCTTGGGGCGCAGCAAGTCAAGAACATTGCCCGGCCGGTCGAGGTGTACCGGGTGGAACTTGAGAGCGGCAGCTCGAAAATCGCTAGCCACTCGCCATCCGCGTCATTATGGCGAAAGCTTGGTTCGCACCGCCTGTTGGCCGTGGGCACGCTGGCGCTGGTTGTGGCGAGCCTCGGAACCTGGTTCTGGCTGAAACCGACCGGTTCGGAATCCATGACAGCGGCCCCGCTGCTGTCGGTGGCCGTCCTTCCCTTTACCGCGCCCGCAAGTCCTGCCGAACAACAGTTTGCCGACGCGTTTACGCGCGCCCTCACCGCGGGCTTAGGGCGGACCCTCCATATTGGTTCGTCAGTCGTCTCGCAAGGCGCGCTGTCGACCGACAAGACCAAGGCGGGGGACACGCGCGCCATTGGCCGGGAACTGAAAGTGCGTTATCTGGCCGAAGGCGAAATCCGCCGAAATGGGAACTTACTCGTTGTTGCCGCGCGGTTGGTCGATACCGGCGGCGCAACCCAGGTGTGGAGTGGCCGCTTTGAAGTGCGCGATGCGGAGCTCACCGCCGATCCAAGTGCGCTCGTGGTCAGGGTGACCTCACAGATTCGCTCGGCGCTTTACGACGCGGAAACGCGCCGCGTCGACCGTCAACCGGTCCGCCGCGACAGCCCCGCTGAGCTCGCGTTTCGCGCGCGTGCGATTTGGGGCAAAGAAACGAGCTTGGCAAGCGCGCTGGACGCACAGAAACTGTACGACGAAGCGCTGCGCCTCGATCCCAATTTCGCGCCGGCAATGTATGGACGCGCGGAAATGATCGTGGAACAACTCGACATGGGTCCAAACCCGGACCATAAACGGTTGGCACATGAAGCCGATGACCTCACTCGACGTGCGCTCGCGCTTGCAGGAGACGATGCTTTCGCGTGGCGGGTTCGGGCCGAAGCATTGCGGCTGCAATACCGCTGGGACGCGGCGCTGGACGCCAACGCTACGGCGATTAAGCTCGACCCGTCTCGTTCCAGTACGCTGGGAACTCGGGCGCTGTACATGATTTGGACCGGACGCCCTGCTGAGGCCCTGCCGTTGACAGTAAAGGCGCTCGAGATCAATCCCGGCGACCGAGGTTTCGAGTTACGTGTCGCCTGTCGCGCCTACCTCTCGCTACGTCAGTATGACGAAGCAATCGCAGCCTGCGAGAAATCGGCAGTGGAAGATGACTACTGGAACGTGAACGCCTACCTAGCTGCTGCATACGCACAGAAGGGTGAACTCGCCAAGGCTGCCGCCGCGGGGGTCCAGGTACTGAAGCGTCAGCCGAAGCTGACCATCAAATGGTACAAGGACCTTATTCTTCAGGTGTCCGATAACGCGGCCTATCGGCAGGAGAGCGACGAACAGCTCTTTGCAGGGCTGCGCAAGGCCGGAATTCCGGAAAAGTGAGTTTCGCCAGGCTCCAAAGGAAGCAACGGCGAAATACCTACTGTCGGCCGCACTGCGAACTTTGCGAACGTCCGCTTCTCACAACCCTGTTAGACTGCTTCGGGTCGAGGCTGTGTGAAAACATGATTTCGATCCGTTTTAGGGAGTACCAAAAC
>JBDTXW010000073.1:0-11822 GCA_040005975.1 Betaproteobacteria bacterium
GCCAGCACCGGCACGACGACCAGCTGATAGAGCTGACCGCGCAATACGACCAGCGTGGACGCCTGCTCCCAGGCCTGCGCCTGGTCCAGGAGCTCCGGCAGCGCGAACGGCTTGCCCGCACCGCTGTCGAGTGTGTCGCCGACGACTTTCTTGTCGAGGCCGACGATCATCACCAGCGGCGCCTCGATGCGCTTGCCGTAGTTGACCAGAACCGAGCCGATGGTGTCGTGATCGCCGGTGGCGATTACTTCACGGAAAGCGTAGTCCGCCGCCATCAGGCGCGCACCCTGCACCAGGCGCTGCGCGTCCTGCTCGAGCAGGCGGTCGAACACGCGCCCGCCGGCCACGACTTCCGCGCCGACGGTGCTGCGCGCGGTATTGCCGCCCACGGTGTTGATCAGCACGAAGCTGACGACCTGGACAACGAAGATCAGCAGCAGGAACAGCGCGAGGATGCGCGTCTGCAGGCTTCGCATCGGAAGTGCGCGCAGCCGCTCGAGCGTCCTCGTCATTGCGCGCCGGGCCTGTTCCCGGCAGCCGATCGAGGGCCCGCGACCGCAATCGAACGACTGCCGCCCGCCGGCACATCGGCAGCAAACCCCGCCGCGGCGGGTCTGCGAAAGATGGGCGGCACCGGGTGCGTGCACCGGGCGTCCCCGTGAACCAAATGTTTTAAGACCATATTATTCAATAGGTTATAACTATTGCCTGCGCCGCTCAGTCCCCCCGGGATCCTGCTCGCATCAAAAATGCTTGTGCACGACGTGTTGCGAACCCACGACTAAGCAAGTTCCCTGCCGCTCATTCCGATGGATGCCGTCCTGACGCCGCATCGCACCCGCCGCACGCGCGGTGCCGCGCGCCATCGTCGCCTCGCATCGAGCCTGTGGCTGTCGATCGCGTTGTTCTTGTGTCTTGCGGCGCCAACACGCGCGGAATGGTTCTACGACGTACGTGCCGGCGGCCTGTATGACGACAACCTGACCCGCGCGCAGCAGGCGGCGGACGTGCGGGGCGATGGCGCGGCAACGGTCGGCGCAGCCGCAGGATGGTTCTACGCACCGTCGGGCGCCGACGGAATCACCCTGACGCTCGAGGCCAACAGCGAAGCGTATGCGCGTTTTCACGGACTGAACCTGATCTCGATAGGCGCCGGCGCGGCGTATCGTCACAAGTTCGGCCTGGGCTCCATGGCGCCCTGGGCCTCAGTCGTACTGACCGCGGCGCGCGACGACTATCGCGGCGATATCCGCGACAGCGAGCGCCTGGAAGCGCGACTCGAGGTCGGGAAGCGCCTGACCGAGCAATTCGACGTGTCGCTCGGCGTGGCGGCCGACCGGCGGCTTGCCCGCAATGACCGGCCGATCGTGCCCGGGATTTCCGGCAAGGCTTTTGATTTGCGCGGACAGAGCGCTTTCGCGCGCGCCACCTACGACATCACCGAACGCCTGCAGGTCGGCGCACGCATCTCGGTGCGACGCGGCGATGTCGAGTCGACAACGCGGCAGAATCTCGACATCTTTCTGGCCTCCGATGCGATCGCCGCCGATCCGACCTTCGGCAGCGACTTCTATGCCTACCGGCTGCGCGGCACGACCGGCAGCGCGCGCGCCAGTCTCAGCTGGGCATTGTCGGATCGTTCCTCGTTCAACCTGAGCTATGCGGTGACACGTACAGCATCCTACGATGATCTCGAATACCTAAGCCGGATCGGCACGATCGTCCTGGCCTTCCGCTACTGACGTACGCACGCACGACGGAGATTTCGAAAATGCGAATCCTCATTGGCCTGACCCTGATTGCGCTGACCGCGCACGCGGCGCTGGCGCAGAACGCAATCGTCGCGACGGTCGTCGACGACAACGGCAAGCCGGTGGCGGACGCCGTCGTCGTCGCCGTGCCCGCCGACGGTGCAACGCGCTTGCCGATGCGGCGCGACGTGGTCATCGACCAGGTGGACAAGGAGTTCACGCCGAAGGTCAACGCCATCCTGGTCGGCACGCCGGTGATCTTCCCCAACCACGACAACGTGCGCCACCAGGTCTATTCGTTCTCGCCGGCGAAGCGCTTCGAGCTGCCGCTGTATGCGGGCATGCCCGCGCAACCGGTGATGTTCGACGCGCCGGGCGTCGTCGTCCTCGGCTGCAATATCCACGACTGGATGGTCGGCTACATCTACGTTTCCGAATCACCGTATTTCGCCAAGACGGGCGCCGACGGCAAGGCAGTGATCACCGATCTGCCGGCGCGCGCCTACGTCGTGCGGGTATGGCATCCACAGCTCGAAGGCGGCGAGGCCGCGACGAAGAAGAGCGTCGACGTTACCGGCAAACGGCGCGTCGAGCTCGAATGGGCATTGAAGCTCAAGCCCGAAGTGCGCGTGCGCAGGTCGCCGATCGGCGAGCACAACGGTCACTATTGACATGTGCGCACCAAGCTACCAAACTCGCGCCCCGACGAAATGCAGCAACAGGAAAGGCTGACGATGGACCGCAGGCTGGATTGGATCGTATCGAATGGTGTGCTTGCCGCAGGCCTGTATTTCGCCGTCGTCGCGCAGGTCGGCTGGATCCAGTACGCGATCGCGGCGTTCACCTGGTGGACGCTGGCGAACTGCGCGACCGCGCTGATCGGCGGCCCGGGCTCGCGGCCGGTAAGTCTGCCGACCGCGCCGCCGGCGCAGGCGATGCTATTCGATCTCGGCGTCCTGGCCGTGATGTTCGTCGCGCACTGGTACTGGACCGCCTGCGCTTACGCCGCGATGAGCGGGTGCGCCGTGCTGATCAGGGAGCGCACGCCGAGCAAGCGCTGATCGCTTCTCACCGCCAGCGCGTCTTGCGGCGGCGTTGACGCGGTACGCGTCAAAGGAAACAATCGAGGCTCCGGCCTCGCTGCCGGTCCCATCCGGAGGATCTACCCGAATGTCTCCGACATCAGCGGCCGCACGCCGCGATAAGTCGTTCCATCTGCATCCATCGACCAATCTGCGCACGGTCCTGAACGAGGGGCCGCTGGTCATCACGCGCGGCGACGGCGTCTACGTCTACGACGACCAGGGACGGCGCTATCTCGAGGGCATGGCCGGCCTGTGGTGCGCGTCGCTCGGCTTTTCGGAGCGACGACTCGCCGATGCCGCCTACCGACAGATGTGCGAGCTGCCGTTCTATCACAGCTTCGGCGGCAAGGTTCCGGCGATCAGCACCGAGCTCGCCGAACGCCTGATAGGCATCGCTCCTGCCGGCGTGGGCAAGGTCCTGTTCGCCAATTCGGGCTCCGAGGCCAACGACACGGCGATAAAACTGGCGTGGTACGTCAACAATGCGCTGGGCCGCCCGCGAAAGAAAAAGATTATTTCGCGGCAGCGCGCCTACCACGGCGTGACGATTGCCACCGGAAGCCTGACCGGGCTTGCATTCGCCCACGACGATTTCGATCTGCCGATCGCGCGCATCCTGCACACCGACGCCCCCTACTATTACCGTGGCGCGCAAGCCGGCGAAAGCGAGGAGGCGTTCGCCGCGCGGCTGGCCGCCAATTTCGAGGCAATGATCCTGCGCGAGGGTCCCGACACGGTCGCCGCGTTTTTCGCCGAGCCGGTGATGGGCGCGGGCGGCGTCATCGTGCCGCCGGCGACCTACTTCGATCGCATCCAGCCGATCCTGAAGAAGTACGACATCCTGTTCGTCGTCGACGAGGTCATCTGCGGTTTCGGCCGCACCGGCAGGCTTTTCGGCTCGCAGACGTTCGCCCTGCAGCCCGACATGATTACCGTCGCCAAGGCGCTTTCGGCAGGCTACCTGCCGATCTCGGCCACGCTGGTGTCGAATGCGCTCTACGACATCCTGCTCGGGCAAAGCGACAAGCTCGGCATCTTCGGCCACGGTTATACCTATTCGTCGCATCCGGTGCCGGCGGCCGTTGCGCTCGAGACGCTGAAGATCTACGAGGAACGCGACATCGTCGGTGCCGTCGGGCGCGTCGGTCCCCGCATGCAGGCGGCTATCCGCAGCTTCGCCGCGCATCCGCTGATCGGCGACGCGCGCGGCATCGGGTTGATCGGCGCCGTGGAACTGGTTCGCGACAAGGCGACCAGGGAAAGCTTCTCCCCGAAGGCCGGCGTGGCCGCGTACCTGGTCCGCCGCGCGCAGCACCACGGCGTGATTCTGCGCAACATGCCCGGCGACATCGTCGCCTTCAGCCCGCCGCTGATCATCAGCGAAGCGGAGATCGACCACATGATGGGGTGCTTCGGCAAGGCGCTCGACGATACGTTGGCGATGGTGAAGGAAAAGGGCCTCGATTAGGGCCGGCGGGCAACTGACGCGCCGACACGACGGCGCGTTGACCGGATGCCCGGCAAGGGACGATCATTGCTCCATTCACGGGGCCCGAAGCGCGCATGACACCGTCCGAACCCATCGTCCGCTTCGTCGGCATCGAGAAGAGCTACGATGGCATCACCCGCGTCGTCGATGATCTCGACCTGGACATCGAACGGGGCGAGTTCCTGACGCTGCTGGGGCCTTCGGGCTCCGGCAAGACGACGACCCTGATGCTGCTGGCCGGCTTCGAAGTGCCGACCGGGGGGCAGATCCTGCTCGACGGCAGGTCGCTCTCGCACATGCCGCCGCACCAGCGCAACATCGGCATGGTGTTCCAGAACTACGCGTTGTTCCCGCACATGAGCGTCGCCGAGAACATCGCGTTTCCGCTGTCGGTGCGCGGCGTGCCCGCGGCGGAGCTCGGAACGCGGGTGGAGCGGGCGCTCGACATGGTCCAGCTGTCAGGATTCGGCCAGAGGCGCCCGGCGCAGCTCTCCGGCGGCCAGCAGCAACGCGTCGCCGTCGCCCGTGCGCTGGTGTTCGAGCCCAAGCTGATCCTGATGGACGAGCCGCTGGGCGCGCTCGACAAGCAGCTGCGCGAGCAGATGCAGCTCGAGATCCGGCGGCTGCATCAACGGCTGGGCGTCACGATGGTTTATGTCACCCACGACCAGTCCGAGGCACTGACGATGTCGGATCGCATCGCGGTATTTCACCGCGGCCGGATCCAGCAGCTCGATACCCCGAAGCAGATGTACGAATACCCGACAAGCGCCTTTGTCGCGCGCTTCATCGGCGAGAACAATCGCCTCGAAGGCACGACTGAATCGACGGCCGACGGGCGCTGCACGATCCGGATCAAGGACAGCGACGCACGGATCGAGGGCACGCTGGTCGAGCCGGTCCGGGACGGCGGCGCCGTCACCGTTTCGCTGCGGCCGGAACGGGTGCAAATACACGTGGCCGGGCATACAATCGGCGGACGGCGCGGCTGCAGCCTTGCCGGCACGCTGCGCGAGATCGTCTACCTCGGCGACCACGTTCGTGCGCGCGTGACGCTGAAAGGCAGCGAGGAGTTCACGGTAAAGCGGCCGATCAGCGAGGCACACGCGGTACCCGATGTCGGCGCGGCGGTGGAAATGCTCTGGGATCCGGAGCACTGCCGCGTCTTTGCGCAGGAAAACTAGTTCAGTGGAGGTCACATGTTGAGCAACAGACTTTACGCCATTGCGTTTGCCGCCGGGGCATCGATGTTGTCGGCGACGGCGCTGGCGCGCGACCTGGCTATCGTGTCGTGGGGCGGCGCGTACCAGGATGCGCAACGCGACGTCTATTTCAAGCCGTTCATGGAAAAGACCAAGATCACGATGACCGAGGAGAACTGGGATGGCGGCGTCGGCACGCTGCGCGCCAAGATCCAGGGAGGCAACAACAACTGGGACGTCGTCCAGGTCGAGTCCGAAGAGCTGCTGCTCGGTTGCGAGGAAGGCCTGTACGAAAAGATCGACTGGGCGAAGCTGGGAGGCAAGGACAAGTATTTGCCCGACGCAGTGAACGACTGCGGCGTCGGCGCGATCGTCTACAGCTTCATCCTCGCCTACGACGGCGACAAGATCAAAGGCGACGTGCCCAAGTCCTGGGCCGACTTCTGGAACGTGAAAAAATGGCCGGGCAAGCGCGCGTTGCGCAAAGGCGCTAAAACGACCCTCGAGATCGCGCTGATGGCCGACGGAGTCGCACCGAAGGACGTCTACAAGACGCTCGGCACGCCCGCCGGCGTCGACCGGGCGTTCAAGAAGCTCGATCAACTGAAGCCCGATCTCGTGTGGTGGGAAAAGGGCTCGCAGCCCCCGCAACTGCTCGCCGCGGGCGAAGTGGCGATGACCGATGCGTACAACGGCCGCATCGCGGCGGCGAACGCCAAGGACAAGAAGAATTTCAAGATCGTCTGGAGCAACAACCTGTACACGATCGACTCGTGGGTGATCATGAAGGGCTCGCCGAACAAGGCACAGGCCGAAACCTTCCTGCAGTTCGTCAACGATCCGCAGAACCAGAAGAACCTGCCGCCGAAGATCCCCTACGGCCCGACGACCAAGGCCTCGACCGCACTGATCGACAAGAACGTACTGCCCGAGCTGGCCACCGCCCCGCAGAACATGGCTTCGGCGTTGCCGATCAACGACAAGTTCTGGCTGGAGAATCTCGACAAGCTTTCGCAGCGCTTCAACGCCTGGGTCGCCAAGTAGGCGGCTGAAGGACAGCGCGAGGGCTCGATGCTGCGCGGCGCGGCAGCCGCCGTCCATGCCGCGCTGGCAAGCGCCGACGGCTCGTCGAGCCTGCGCCGCGCGCTCCGCAGGAGCCGCCGCCGCGAGCAATTGCGCGCGGCGGCGCTGGTGCTGCCGCTGTTCGTCTTCCTCGCGGCATGCTTTGTCGTGCCGATCGGCGCGATGCTTGCGCGCGGCATCATCGACACCGACGTCTCGCGCATCCTGCCGACGGCCACGGCGGAGCTCAAGCATTGGGACGGCAAGGGGCTGCCACTTGAGTCCGCGTACTCGGCGCTTGTCGCCGATATCCGCGCCGCGCGCGCCGCGGGCACGCTGGCGAGCGCCGCCACGCGCCTGAATTACGATCAGCCCGGTTTCCGCACGCTGCTGTTCACCACCGGCAGGCAGCTGCCGGACGAGCTGTCGGGACCGGCCACGCCGGCGCTGATCAGCATCGATCCGAAGTGGGGTCAGCGCGAGACCTGGGCGGCCATACGCCGCGCCGGAGGACCGATCACCGATTTTTATCTGCTGGCCGCGCTCGACCTGGAGCGCGACGCCGAGAACTCGATCACCGGAGCGCCGCCGGAGCAGCGTGTGTTTCGCGATGTGCTGGCGCGCACGCTGTGGATCTCGGCGATGGTGACGCTGATCTGCCTTCTGCTCGGCTATCCGGTCGCCTACGTGATCGCCGCGCAGCCGCCGGGACGCGCCGGCGTGCTTCTGTTCCTGGTGCTGCTGCCGTTCTGGACCTCGCTCCTGGTGCGGACCGTCGCGTGGGTCGTCCTGCTGCAGAAGGAGGGCGTGCTGAACAGCCTGTTCCTGTCACTCGGGCTCGTGCACGAGCCGCTGAAGATGATCTACAACCGCTTCGCCGTCTACGTGGCGATGGTGCATGTGCTGCTGCCGTTCATGGTGCTGCCGCTGTACAGCGTGATGCGCGGCATTCCGCCGTCGTACGTCCGCGCCGCGTCGTCGCTGGGCGCCAAGCCGTTCACCGCGTTCCGGCGCGTGTTCGTGCCGCAGACGCTGGCGGGTATCGGCGCCGGCTGCCTGATGGTGTTCATCCAGGCGTTGGGTTACTACATCACGCCCGCGCTGGTCGGCGGCGCCGACGACCAGATGATCAGCTACTTCATCGCCTTCTACGCCAGCAAGACGGTCAACTGGGGCATGGCCGCCGCGCTGTCGATCATGCTGCTGACGGCGACCCTGCTGCTGTACGCGGTCTACAACCGCATGGTAGGCGTCGAGCGGATGCGGCTGGGCTGACCTCATGCGCAACGCGACCGCGACGCTGGGAGAACGGGCGACCCGCATCGGCCTCATCGTGCTGACCGGCGCGGTGCTGGTGTTCCTGGTCGCGCCGATCGTGACGATCGTGCCGCTGTCGTTTTCGTCGGGATCGTTCTTCTACTACCCGCTGCCGGGATTGAGCCTGCGCTGGTATCAGGACTTTTTCACCTCGTCGTTCTGGCTGTCGTCGCTGAAGAACAGCATCATCATCGGCATCTCGGCCACCGTGCTGGCGACGGTGCTGGGGACGATGGCGGCGCTCGGCATCTGGCGCGCGCGCTTTCCGGCGCAGGCGCTGGTGCTGGCGATGCTGATCTCGCCGATGGTCGTGCCGGTGATCATCATCGCCGTCGGCATCTATTTCGCCTTCGCGCCGCTGGGATTGACCGACGGCTACGTCGGGCTGATCCTGGCGCACGCGACGCTCGGCGTGCCGTTCGTCGTCATCACCGTGCTGGCAACGCTGTCCGCCTTCGACCGCACGCTGCTCCGGGCCGCAGAAAGCCTGGGCGCCTCGCAGATCACGACATTTCGCCGCGTCATGCTGCCGCTGATCCTGCCGGGGGTGGCGTCGGGCGCCGTATTCGCGTTCGCGGCGTCTTTCGACGAAGTCGTCGTCGTCCTGCTGATGGCAGGGCCTGCCCAGCGCACGCTGCCGCGACAGATGTTCGCCGGCATCAACGACAACATCAGCCTGACGATCGCCGCGGCCGCGACGATGCTGATCGCCATCTCGCTGGCGCTGATGGTCGCCGTCGGCGCTCTGCAACGGCGAAGCGCCCGCCTGCGTCAGCCAGCCCGGTGATTCCGGGTCCAACTGAGTCGGGCGCGGGACCCGGTACGCGTATTTGGAATCGTGACAGGCGATGGTCGCGTCCACGGCGCCCATGTGGACCAGCGCGAGCACCCGCGCCGATTCCGCCTCGCCAAGCCTGTGCGCCACGATGGCCCTTCTCGTTACGTCGTTCCAGTATCCCGCGTTGGACGAGCCTGACAGGCCCTCCCAATATTGCGCGATTCGCAATTGTTCGATGCTGCGGCGGTCGGAAATCGCGCGGACTCGGCGAGCGTCCCCATTGCCGCCATTTCACCGGCCAGCCGCTGTCCGATCGTTTCCTCCTCTTTCGGGAAAAAAGGCACCAGCGTCGTAGCGGCCGCTCCGCTGATCGCGCCTTCGGGCCTGCGACCCTGCTGGCGCGCAACAACGATCGCGTTGTTGATCGCCAGATTGACATAGGCGAGCGTACGCGCCGCCGGGAACTGGCGTCGCCGCCAAGGCTAGTCGTTCTGCGGAGGCCCTATCGTTTCGACGACGGCTCGGGCGCCGCGCCGCGCGCCGGAGCGGTGCCGCGCGCTTGCACGTTTTCTTTGGCTTCCTGCATCAGTCCCCTGCAGTCGGCATCCTTGTTGCCCCCGGTGTCGATCAGCGGCAGCAAGGCGGCGAGCGGATTCAGCGCACCCAGCGCGAGCGAGCTAGCCACCCGCGCGGCGATCGGGCCGATCGCCGGGTGGACTTGCGGCGAGCTGAAACTGCCGTCGACGACGATCGGCCCGCGCAACGCCAACAGGCTCGGCCGCTTTGACTGGGCATTGAGCGTCAGATCGTAGCGCTCGTTCGCGAAATCGATGCTGCCTTCGCCCAGGATTTTTTCGGCATCGGTGTCGATAACTAGCGTCTTCGCGGTCATGCGCCCGTTTTCGGCGACGAAATCAGCGACGACGCAGCGGATCGTCGCTTTCTCATCGCCCTTCAACAACAGTTGTGCGGCGCGCGCGAGGTCCAGATTGGTGAGCACGATCGTCAGCTCACTCGCCTCGCCGCCCCAGCTGATCAGCGCGGCTTCGCCGTTGCTCGTCGCCAGCATGTCCGCGATCGAATTGCCGGTGGCGACAAAGTGCGCCTGACCGCCGACCTTGCCGGCGCTTCCCTGTGGGGGCTTGAGCTTGGGCAGGATCTTGCTCAGCTCCACGTTGCGGACCGTGATGTCGCCCCTGGTCTTGAACAATTTTTCGCGTGCGTCCATCACCAGCGTCGACACTACATGCCCGCCTGCGACGCCGAAATCGAGCGGCTTCAGCGTCAGGACGCCATCGTGAAGATCGAGCACCGCGTTCAAATCATCGAGCGGGAGCTCAGAAGTCATGAACCGCTTGCCCTTGAGGCGCACCCTCGCATCGACCGCGCGCAGGTGCAACGAGTCGTACGGCTTGGTCGGCAGCGCTCGGCCGCTGCGCGCTCGCTGCGCACTTTCCTTCCTTTGCGCGGGGCTTTTGGTACTCGGCGTCGCGGTGGACGGCGGCAGACCGACCAGGCCGCCCAAATCCGCGAACCTGAGCGACTGCGAGACGAGATCGGCATCGACCCGCACGCGCTGCCCGCGTGGATCGACGTCGAATCTGCCCGCCAGGTCGCTGTCCCCGACCTTGCCGGTGAATCGATCGAACGACCACTGCGCGGTGTTGTGCTTGAGGCGGCCGTTCAGACGATACGGTGGTGTCCACGGGAACGGCACCGGGATGATCGGATAGAGCTGCGAAAGGTCGCGCCCTTGCACCGTCAGCATGCCGTCGGCGCTGTCTAGCCGGGTCGGGAGGATGCTGCCGTCGAAGTGCGCGCTGGTGTCACCCGCGCGGGCCTTGACGTCCAGGCGATAGGGTTGATCGGATTGCTCGAGCGACAGCAGCGTCTCGGCATCGCCTTCGATCGTGAACTTGTTGTTGCGCAACAGTCCGGATCCCGAGAAATGCACCGGCGTCGCGCCGACCGCCGCCGAGCCCGACGACGAGACGTTGACACTGACATCGGTCGCCGCGCCCGGATTACGGTAATGGACAAGGCCGTCGTCGATTTTCAGACGGCCCAGCCGTGGCAACGCGCCGGCGCCTCCGAATTCCCAGTTCTCCTGGCCGTCCGCGCCCTTTTCCAGCAGCAGCCGTGGCCGTATCAGGCTCACTTCGTAGAACGCGATCGGCCCGATCAACAGCGAGCGCAGGTTCAAGCGAAGCGATACGCGCTGGGCAGAGGCCATCAATGGATCGCTGCCCCAGGTCGCGTTGCCTACGGTTGGATACTCCGCGGTCAGCAGAGGTCTGGTCGAGAGGTCGACGCGAAAATTTCCCTCGATCCTGACCGGCCGTCCGACCTTCGCGCTGAGATAACTCGCCAACGGAGCGCGCAGCCAGTTCCACTCGAAGAATGCGAGCACGATGCCCACGATCGTCGCGATCACGACCGGAATCCATATTTTTTTCGACATGACCGCCCGTTCCGCTTCAGCCTAGCGGTTTGAATTGGCACGGTGGATACTGTAACCGATGAGTGTACCCGACTGCCCGGCCCGCGAGGCTTCCCTCGAATGGCCCTGATGCACGCGCATCGAACGGTAGCGCGACTCGGATTGGCGATGGCTGCCATCGCGGCGATCGTGCTCGAGTCCGGACCTGCTGCGGCGGCGACGCTCAACGTCGGCTCCAAGCGCTTCACCGAGTCCTACATCCTGGGCGAGATCCTTGCGCAGACGACGCAATCGGCCGGCGAAGCGGTGGCAGTGCATCGCCAGGGGCTCGGCAACACCGCGATCGTGCTCGGCGCGCTGACGCAGGGCAGCATCGACATCTATCCCGAATACACCGGAACGATCGCGAAGGAGATACTGAAGCTCGATGCAGTTCCGCCGTTGCCGGAGCTCAATGCCAAGCTGGCGACGATGGGACTCGCCGTCGCGGTGCCGCTGGGGTTCAACAACACCTACGCGCTGGCGATGCGTGCCGACGACGCCCGCGCCAAGGGTATCGCCCGTCTATCCGACCTCAAGTCGCATCCAGAGCTCAAGTTAGGCTTATCGCAGGAGTTTATCGGCCGGGCCGACGGCTGGCCGGGATTGAAGCGCGCCTACGAGCTTCCGTACGAGACACCGCGCGGGATCGATCACGG
>JBDTXW010000074.1:0-11660 GCA_040005975.1 Betaproteobacteria bacterium
AAGTTCCCGCCGAGCGCTTCAAGACGCCGATGAAGGTCGCCGACATTCCGCGGCTGTTTACGCCAGAGACATTCTGCAAGCTCGTAATCAGTGCGCAGCGCGAAGCTCAACCCGCGACCTGAAGGCCAGCTGACCTCGCGTAAATGAACGATCATTTCGCCGCTTTTTCCTTTGTCGACCGGATCACCGAATTTACCCCGGGAGTGCATGCACGCGGATGGTTTGCGGTCCCGCCGCAGATCGCCGAATTCCCTCCGTGCCTGGTCGCCGAGGCGGTCGGACAGCTCGCGGCGTGGGTCGCGATGGACAAGATCGACTACCGCGGGCGTCCGGTGGCCGCGCTCGCGACCGAAACGCTATTCGAAGGTGATGCCCGGCCGGGGGATCTGCTGGAACTCGACGTCGATATCGAGGACTGCGACGACGAGGTCATCGCCTATGGCGGCTGCGCGAAGGTCAACGGCCGGCGCGTCATCGAGCTCAAGCACTGCCTCGGCCCGATGCTGCCGGTCGACGACTTCGATTCGCCGGATGTGTTGCGCGAGCGTTTCGAGCTGCTGCGCGGCCGCGGTGCCGCGCCCGGCCGTTTTCGCGGAGTCGCGCCGGCGACGGTCGCCGTCGATGCACGCGTGCCGGGCAAATCGCTGCGGGCCACGTTGACGGTGCCCGAGCACGCAGCGTTTTTCGGCGACCATTTTCCGCGCCGGGCCGTGTTTCCGGCGACGCTGCTGCTCGACGCGCAAATGCGGCTCGCCGGCGAGCTCGTCAATTCGCAGGACGACCGGCCCGGCTCGACGGCGATGACGCCCTCCCGGATGACCAACGTCAAGATGCGCACGTTCATTACGCCGGGGCAACGCGTCGGCATCAACGTCGAAATGTTGCCGGCGGCCGACGAGGACGGGACCGCCTGGCTCGCGTTGAGCGCCCATGTCGGTGATCGCGCTGTCGCGACTGCCCGCGTCGAGCTGGTCGCCAGGGTAATCGCATGAGCCAGCGGCGCAGAGTCGCAATCACCGGCCTGGGACTGGTCACGCCGGTGGGCAACGACGTCGCCACGACGTGGGCGGCGTTGCTCGAAGGCCGAAATGGCGTCGCGCCGATCACGATATTCGACGCCAGCGGTTTTTCGACGCGGATCGCTGCCGAGGTCAAGGACTTCAGCGATGCCGCGCTTGCCACCGACCGCAAGCTCCTCAAGTTCGCCAACCGCTCGCATCGCTTCGCGCTCGGTGCGGCCGAGCAGGCGATGCGCGATGCCGGTGTTGCTCCGACGTCGGCGAACGCAGCACGCTGGGGCTGCGCGGTGGGTACCGGAATGATGGGCGTCGCGTACGAAGATCTTTCCGCCGTGCAGCGCCATTCGGCGGCCGACGGCGAGCTGCATGCAGACCAGCTGCTCAACGATCCGACGGCGGCCGATCCGATCGTGTTTTGCCGCAGCCAGGCGACGGCGGGACTGGCCCTGCTTACCCGCCGCTTCGGTATTCAGGGCTACGCGACCTCGGTGCATACGGCCTGCGCGTCTGGCGGCCAGGCGATCGGCACTGCGCTCAAGCTCATTCGACGCGGCAGCGTCGACTACGCGCTCGCCGGCGGGTTCGATTCGATGATCAGTCCGGTGGGCTTGGGAGGGTTTTGCCTGCTGTCGGCGGTATCGGCCGATAACGATACGCCGCAGCGCGCGAGCCGCCCGTTCGACGCGACGCGCAATGGCTTTGTGCTCGGCGAAGGCGCGGGTTTTGTCGTGCTCGAGGAATGGGAAGCGGCGCGGCGCCGAGGAGCGCGCATCTATGCCGAACTTGCCGGAGACGGCAACTCGCTGTCTTCGTACCGCATCACCGATTCGCCACCCGACGGCGACGGTCCGATCCAGTCGATGCGTGCGGCGCTCGCGGACGCGGACGCCGCGCCGGATGAGGTCGACTACATCAATGCTCACGGAACGTCGACTTATATGAACGACAAAAGCGAGAGCGCCGCAATCCGTAAAGTGTTCGGCGACGAGACCGACGCAGTCGCCGTAAGCTCGACCAAGAGCTCGATGGGCCACCTGATCGCCGCGGCCGGCGCGGTCGAGCTCGTCGTCTGCGCGTTGGCGATTCACCACGGCGAGCTGCCGATCAACGCCAACCTGCGCGAGCGCGACCCCGACTGCGATCTCAATCTCGTCGTCGCGCCGACGAAGCGGCGCGTGCGGATGACCTTGTCCAACTCGTTCGGATTCGGCGGGTCGAACAGCTGCGTCGCGCTGCGCCATCCCGACGAAGTGACCGGAGCCGGGTAGCCGTGCCGCGTTGCAGAGTCCTCATCACCGGTACCGCAGCGGTCTGCGCGTCGGGTATGAACCCCGGGGCGATTCTCGCAGCGGTGCGCGACGGACGCTCGGCGATCGCGCCGATCGCGCAATGGGACACCGCCGGCTGGCCGGTGCGCATCGCCGCCGAAATGCCCGACTTCAAACCGCGCGCGCTGGTCGAGGATCGCAAGCTGCACAAGCTGATCCGGCGCAGCGACATGTTCGGGCTTTACGCCGGCAGCCAGGCGATCGACGCCGCCGGATTCATGTCAGCACGCGATGGCGGGGACGGTGAAGCCGCGGCGGCGTTCAACGATCGCAGCGGGCTCTACGTCGGCTCGGGTGGCGGCGCATACATGTCGCAGTACGAATATTTTCCACTGATGAGCGAGGCGGGCGGCGAGCTCGAAGCCTTCGGGCGCGATCTCGGCAACGAGGTCAACCCCATGTGGCTGCTGCGCACGCTGCCGAACAACGTGCTCTGCCATGTCAGCATCAAATACGGGCTCAAGGGAAGCAACGCCTGCATCACCAACCATAGCGCCGGCGGCACGCTGGCGGTGATCGAGGCGGCCGAAGCCCTGCGCCAGGGCGAGGCGGATCGTGCGGTGGCCATCGGACACGATGCGCCGATCGAGCCGCAAATGGTGCTCTACTACCATCAGTGCGGCCTGCTCGCGTCCGACACCGTCCGCCCGTTTGACGTAAAGCGCAGCGGCAGCGTGTTCGGCGAAGGCGGTGGCGCGCTGGCGCTGGAAACCGAGGAAGCCGCCACGAAACGCAACGCGGCCGTACTGGGCGAAGTGATGGGCGGCGGCTACGCGGCCGAAGCCGAGGGACTGCTCGCCATTCGCGAGGATGGCGACGGTCTTCGCCGCGCGATCACGCAGGCGCTGACGGAAGCCGGCCTCGCGCCCGCGGACATCGGGATGATCGTCGCCCACGGCAATGGCACACCGCTGTCGGATTCATCGGAAGCCGCGGCGCTGCGCGCCGTGTTCGGTACCGGAAACGCCGCGCCTCCTGTGACGGCGTTCAAGTGGGCGACCGGGCATCTGATCGCCGCGGCCGGCATCATGGAGGCGGTCATCGCGCTGGCAGCCCTGCGCGAGCGCATCGTCCCGGGCATCGCCACGCTGACCTCGCTCGACCCGAATTGCGAGGGCCTGCGCGTCTCGTCGGCGCCGCAGGTCCCGCGCGGCGATATCGCGCTGATTCTGTGCCGCGGCTTCGCCGGGACCAATTCCGCGTTGATCGTCCGCGCGCTGCAGTGATCGCACAAGGCGGACTCTCCGCCGACGACCACGCAATGCAGCGCGGGACACCGACGCGCTGCGGCATCGACAGTGTCGAAATCGAGCGTATCGAGCGCCTGTTGCGCGAGACCGCGGTGCAAGACCTTCCCCATTTCTTTTCGCCGCAGGAGCTGTCCGACAGCGGTGACGGGCCGGGCCGCGCGGCGAGCCTCGCTGCGCGCTTTGCCGCCAAGGAGGCTTGCGCCAAGCTGTTTCCGCGCGAGCTCGCGCTGGGCGAGATCGAGCCCAGCGACTTTTCGGTCGTGCGCGACGGCTACGGCGCGCCGGAGGTCGTCTGCAACGCGCGTGCCGAGCGCGTGCTCGGTCGGGAACGCGTACGCGCAATCGCGGTTTCGCTGACGCACGACCGAGTCAGCGCATCGGCCGTTGCGCTCGCGCTGCCCGCGCGGGCCGAAGCGCCCTGGGCTGGCCGCTTGCTTTATCGCCTGCTGCCTTTGCGCCGGCGCGTCATTTTGGCCAATCTGCGCCGTGTGTTCGGCGCCGCGGTGCCGGAGGTCGAAATCGTCCGCCTGGCGCAGGCGCATTACGCTCATCTCTGGCGGCTGGCAGGTGAGTTCATCCGTTTTCGCTGGCTGTCGGCAGACCGCAAGTCGGCGCTGATCCGGGTCGACAACGTCGATGCGCTGGCAAAGGCGCTCGAGCGGGGCAAGGGTGCGCTGATCCTCACTGGACACTTCGGCAATTTCGAGGTGGCGACGATCGCAGCCTTGCGCCATTTTCCGCATATGCGCGGGCGCTTTCATTTCGTCCGGCGCACGATCCGGCCGCGCTGGCTCGACGCCTTGGTGACGCGGCGTTTCCGCCAAGGAGGCTTCGGCGTCCTGGGCAAGCGCGGATCGCTCGATGCGATTCTTGGCCGTCTCGAAGGCGGCGACGTGATCGTGTTCCCGTTCGACCAGCACGCCGGCCCGCCCGATGGCATTGCCGTCGACTTTTTCGGCCAACCCGCAGGGACGTTCAAGAGCCTGGCGATCATGGCGCTCGCGACAGGCGCGCCGGTCGTGCCGGCATCGAGCTGGCGCGAGGCGGACGGCTCGCACGTCCTGCGCTTCGAGGAAGCGCTGCCGCTGCTCGAGTGCGACAACGTCAACGAGGAAATCTGGCGCAACACCCGCGCCTACAACGCGATGCTGGAGATCCTGGTGCTGCGCCACCCCGAGCAGTGGTACTGGGTGCACCGACGCTGGAAGATCGCGCCCGCCGACGCGCGATGAGCGGCATCGGCAGGGGAGGGGGTGGCCCAGGGGCTATAATGGCGGCCGCCAACGAAGACCCATGATGATCGAGTATCTGCCCAATCTGCTGGCACCGAAGTTTTTCATCCTCTACGCGTTCATCGCGTCGGGCATGTACGTCCATTTTCGCGGCCGTATCCGTCACCGCTTCTACCGCCAGCTGACCGATCATTCGACTTTCATGGCGCCGTACAACGTGCTGATGTACATGTTCTCGGCGGTGCCGAACCGGCCCTATGTCGACGTCAAGCTGTTCCCCGAGCTCAAGCCCTTGAGCGAAAACTGGCAGATGCTGCGCGAGGAAGCGATGCAGCTCTTCGACGAGGGCCACATCCGCGCTGCGGCGAAATACAACGACCTCGGCTTCAATTCTTTCTTCCGGCGCGGGTGGAAGCGGTTCTACGTCAAATGGTACGACGAGCCGTTGGAGTCGGCGAAAGCGCTGTGCCCGAAGACCGTCGCGCTGGTGCAGTCGATTCCGTCGGTCAACGCCGCGATGTTCGCGCTGCTGCCGCCCGGCGGGGACCTGGGCAAGCATCGCGACCCGTTCGCTGGGTCGCTGCGCTACCACCTCGGCCTGTCGACGCCGAATTCCGAGAACTGCCGCATTTTCGTCGATGGCGAACAGTATCACTGGCGCGACGGCGAGGCCGTCATATTCGATGAAACCTTCATTCACTGGGCGGAGAACAAGACCGACACGCTGCGGGTGATCCTGTTCTGCGACGTCGAGCGGCCGCTGACCAGCCGCATCATGGCCAAGATCAATCACTGGTACGAGGCGACGGTCATACGCGCCAGCCAGACGGAGAACGTCGAGGGTGACCAGGTCGGCGTGCTGAACAAGGCATTCGGCTTGGCCTATTACCTGCGCCTTCCCGGCAAGGCTCTCAAGCGCAAGAGCAGGTTCGCCTATTACTCGGTCAAGTGGCTGCTGCTCGGCGGCCTGCTGTACTGGATCCTCGCGTAGTGATCGTGCGCGCAGTCATCACGGCGGCGTGTCTGGCATTGACGCTGCTCGGTACGGGCGCCGATGCGCAGGAAGCCTATCCGTCCAAGCCGATTGCGCTGATCGTTCCGTTTCCGCCGGGTGGCGTGGCCGATATCGTTGCGCGGCCCACCGCCGACGCGATCGGACGCGTGCTCGGCACACCGGTGGTCGTCGAGAACAAGCCTGGCGCCGGCGGTGGCATCGGCATGGCGTACGTGGCCAAGGCGAAGCCCGACGGCTATACGCTGCTGCTCGCACTGTCGTCGATTTCGATTCTGCCCGAGGCCGACAAGATCCTCGGCCGCGCGCCGATGTACCAGCTCGATCAGCTGGTCCCGATCGCGCGTCTCACCGCGGACCCGACGGTGCTCGCGGTACGCGCCGACAGCCCGTGGAAGACGCTGCAGGATTTCGTCGCCGATGCCAGAAAGCGTCCCGGCGCCATCAGCTATGGCTCGTCCGGCAACTACGGGACGATGCACGTGCCGATGGAAATGTTCGCCACCGACGCCGGCATTAAGCTGCTGCATGTTCCGTATACCGGCGCCGGCCCGGCCGTCGTCGGACTCCTCGGCGGCAGCATCGACGCCGTCGCGTCGGGCCCATCGACGGTCATCCAGCACGTCAAGGCGGGGACCGTGCGCGTGCTCGCGTCCTGGGGTGACCACCGACTGGCATCGCTGCCCGACGTGCCGACCCTGTCGGAATCCGGATTCAACGCGGTGTTTTTCCAATGGTCGGGGTTGTTCGCGCCCGCCGGCACGCCGGCGCCGGTGCTCGCCAAACTCCGCGAGGCGGCGCGAATCGCGGCGGCCGATCCGCGTTTCGTTGCTGCCCTGGCGACTGTCCAAACACCGGTCCAGTATCTCGATGCGCCCGAGCTGCAGCGCTTCTGGGATGCCGACGCCAAAAAACTCGGCGCCGTCGTGAGTCGCGTCGGCAAGCTCGATTGAAGCAGCGATCCGGCGGCACGAGCGCGAGGCATGAGCGCGCCTGACTTCGCCGTCCCGATCGACCAGCGCTATTTCGAGGACTATGCGGTCGGCTCGGCGTACGAGTACGGCGCCGTCGCCGTCGAGGAGGCCGAAGCGATTGCCTTCGCCCGGTCGTTCGACCCGCAACCGATTCACGTCGATCCCGTCGCCGCCGCGCATGGACCGTTTGGCGGCTTGATCGCAAGCGGCTGGCATACGACGGCACTGATGATGCGGCTGTTCGTCGCCCATTATCTGTCGAGCGTGGCGAGCCTGGCCTCGCCCGGCGTCGACGATCTGCGTTGGCTCAAGCCCGTGCGTCCGGGGGACACGCTGCGCATCCGCGTAACGGTCACCGAAGCCCGTCGCTCGCAGTCCAAGCCCGATCGCGGCATGGTGCGAACCCTGATCGAGGTTATCAACCAGCGCGGCGAGACCGTCTCCACCCTGAAGGCGATGAATTTGCTGCGCTGCCGGCCCGCTTCCTAGTCGGAGCCACTGTCCCATGTAGGCGCCCGTCCTGCGCGGCGCACGTCCCAATCGGACATGCGAAAGGGCATTCGGCCGATAGGCGCCGCCGACACGCTTGGGCGAGACTTCCCTGAAATAAGGGAGGTTGCGATGCCTAATAGGAAAAACCCCGCCAGACATTACGCGATCGCGTTCGGGCTCGCGGTCGCCGCGATGGCCCTGGCCGGTTGCGCGACCAGCGCGTATTCCCCCGCAGCCATCGACGGACGCGGCGAACTTCTCGCCGCGCATCTCGCTGCGACCAGTGGCGTCGAGGTCACTCCGGCGTCACGACACGCGATCGAGGACCGCATCCTTGCGCTCGATCCGGATCGGATCAGCGATGACGACGTGCGCAACAGCCTGGCAGCCGGGCCGACGCCGCGGATCGTTCTCGTCCATGGCGGCGTGGCCGGCGTCTACATGATGATGGAATCGTTCGGCAAATTCTTGGTCGGCATGGGCTATCCGGAAGCGCGGATCCGCGATCCCCGCAATGGCGAGTGGTCGCAGAACCCCTACATGAGCAGTGAACGTCTGGCCGGCGAATTGGCCTGGTACTACGAGCGCGACGGCATGCGCCCTATGCTGGTCGGACACAGCCAGGGGGGCATGCAGACAGTCAAGGTTCTGCACGAACTCGCGGGCAATTTCGGCGACCGCGTGACCGTCTGGAATCCCGTGACCGATACCTCGGAAAATCGCCAGACGATCGTCGATCCGCTGACACACGTCGAGCGGCCGGTCGTCGGTGTCAAGGTTTCGTATGCGTCGGTCGTCGGCGCCGGCGGCCTGGAATTCTGGGCGCCGACCGGCTGGAGACTCGCCGGACGCCTGCGCTCCATTCCAGACAGTGTCGAGGAATTCACCGGCTATTCGATCGCCGCCGATCCGATCGCGTTGACGCCACCCTCCGGCGCGAGCCCTTACGACTTGTATCGTCAGACCGGTAACGCGCAGGTGCGCAACGTCAATCTTCCGATCGGATACAGCCATGTATTCGTGCCGAACACCGACTACCTGATCGACGAACCAGGAAAGCGCGACTGGATCAATGCTTATCGCGGCGTGAGCGATGTGGCGACGATCCCGGGCGGGGACGACTCTCACGTCCTTTGGGCAGCGGACGTCTGGCACAGCGTCAAGAAACACTGGTGCCTCGAGGCGCAGCGCCTGATCCGCGCCCAGCGCGCGAGCGGCGAGGCGCGCGGCAGCCAATCGGCCCAGCGCTAGCACGCTGTTCGCCGATCCAGCGCTCCCACGCAGCGGCCGTTCTGCGCTAGCGATCGCTGGCGGCGCGCATCAGTTGCCCGAGTTTGACGATCGCCTCCGCGCTGCGGTCGCTCCAAGGATGGCCGCAGCTGAGGCGCAGGCAGTTGCGATAACGATCGCTCGCTGAAAACAGGCGGCCGGGCGCGAAGCTGAATCCCTGCTGCACGGCGGCGTCGTAGAGTTGCATCGTATCGATTTCGCCGGGGAGCTCGACCCAGACGACGAATCCGCCGAGCGGCCGCGTGACCCGCGTGCCCTCGGGAAAATGGCTGGCGATGGCATCGGTCATCTGCCGGACGTGGTTCGCGAACAGGCGCCGCACCTTGCGCAGGTGCTGATCGTATCCGCCCTGGGCGAGAAACTCGGCGAGCACGATCTGCAAGGTCTCGGGCGTCGTCAGCGTGTTGACGAACTTCAGCAGCTCGACCTTGGCCAGGTACCTGCCGGGTGCGATCCATCCTACGCGCAGGCCCGGTGCCAGCGACTTGGAAAACGACGAGCAGAGCATGACGCCGCCGCTCCTCTCGAACGCCTTCAACGGAAGTGGACGCGGCGGCTCAAAATGCAGGTCGCCATAAATGTCGTCCTCGATGATCGGAATCCCGCGCGCCTCCAGGGTCGACACGAGCGCGCGCTTGCGCTCGTAGGGCATGATGCTGCCCAGCGGATTGCTGACGTTGGCCATCAGCACGACCGCCTTCAGATCGTGATGATGGAGCGCCACGTCGAGTGCCTCGAGCGAAATTCCGTCGCGTGGATGGGTGGGAATCTCGATGATCTTCAGTCCCATCGTCTCGATCGCCTGCAGGGTCCCGTAGTAGGTCGGAGACTCGAGCGCAATCGTGTCGCCCGGCGCGGCGACGGCGCGCAGCGCCAGTGCCACGGCTTCGGTGCAGCCGTGCGTGACGACGAATTCGTTTTCGGCAATGGCGACGCCCCACTCGAGGTAACGCCGGCTCAGCTGGTGGCGAAACGCGGCGTTGCCCGGGGCGAAGCCGTACGTCGTCAGCAAGGTGGGCTTGCGGCGCACGACCGAGGTCATGATCTGCTGCAGGCGGCGCGCCGGGAACAGCTCGGCCGCCGGGCTGGCGGTGCCGAGAGGGACGATCGTCGGATCGAGCGCCGCGGCGCGGACGCGCGCAACCATGCCGCTGATCCCGACGAAGCCTGCTTCGGGCGGCGGGCCGCTGGTCAGCGGCTCCTCGAAGCGCCGGGGGCGCGGCCGAACGAAATAGCCCGACTGTGGCCGGGCCTCGACCAGACCCGAGCATTCGAGCGTGCGCAGCGTCTGCAGCGCCGTCGACACGCTGACGCGGCGCTGCGTGGCCATTCGCCGCACCGAAGGCAGCCGCTCGCCGGGACCGAGCTGGCCGCAGCGAATCAGGACCGACAGCTCGTCGGCGAGCCGCTGGTAGAGCGGCGGAGATCCTGCAGTGTCAGTGGTCATCGCGCGATCCTCCGCGGGAATGCACGAGTCGCTAAGGTACAGAAGCGCGCCGGGCCGGGCATAACAGTCTGGCCCGCCGGCCCGGTAACGACGGCCATTTTGCGGCAGCGTCGATCCTGCGCGCTAGCCTATCGCCGTGCTCGCCGTTTCGGGCAGGGTATCGGCGCGCGCCGGTGCCGCGTTTTTTTTATAATTTATTAGATATTTATCAATGGCTTAGAATCTACATTTCGCGCGATGCAACACCATCCGCGGCCGTCGCCAATACACAGACGAGGGCCGCGATGGGCATGACAGTCGGGTGGCGAGCACGGTGTACACGAAACAATTCTGCGCGACTGCGGCTGTTCTGTCGCCACCCCGCACCGTAGCCTCAGCGTCATCCTTCCGTTTCGGCCCGCCAACGCAACGGCGACACGCGACCGCACGGCAGGCCCGATTGCGGCGCCAGCCGCCTTTCAAGGAGCCTTCGATGGCCAGGTTCGTCTTTGTCGAATCACGCGATCCGTATGAATCCGCGGATTGCCGGCACTTCCTCGATCTGATCGCCGGCGTGCGCCGGCGCTCGCACGAGGTGACGCTTTTCCTCGTGCAGAACGCGGTGCTTGCTGCGCGCGAAGGCGCGTCGACGGCGGGCGCTTACAGCGATCTTGCGAAGGCCGGCGTCGCGGTCGTCGCCGACACCTTCGCGCTGCGCGAACGCGCGGTCGACCGGCTCGCCGCCGGCGTCGAGCCGACCGGCATCGACCGCCTGGTGAACCTCGCGCTGACCCCGCAGACCCGCGTGATCTGGCATTGAGCTTAAGGAGACTGCAATGACCATCGGCAAGAATCTTACCGTCGCGATCATGGACCCGCCGTACGAAAGCGCGACCACGGCAACGGCGTTACGCATCATCGACGCGGCGCTGCGCCAGGCGCAAGTCGTGACCGTCTTCGCGTACGAAGGCGCGGTCAGCCTGACGATGAAGGCGCAGCAGCCGCAGGCCAATCCCGTCAAGGGCACGACGGTGGAGCAGGAAGAGCATCCGACGACCAAGGACTGGGTCGCCGGCCTCTTTGCGCTGGCGCGACAGACGGGCGCCAAGCTCGACTGGATCAACTGCGGGCTTTGCGTCGATGAGCGCGGCGCGGGCGAGACGATCGAAGGCCCGCGGCGCGGCAGTCCGAAGGATTTTTTTGAAGCCGTCAAGCTTAGCGACGGCGTCATCGTCATCCCGACGCGCTAGGAGCCGCCATGAAAATCTTGAGCATTGTCGACACCGCCTATCGCGCGACCTTGGAAGAGCAGGACGACACGATACTGTGGCTCAACCACGCGCTGAGGAACAATGGCGCCGAAATCAGCATTCTTCTGACCGGCAACGCAGTAAATTATGCGGTGCAGGGCCAGGAGGCGGGCGGGCTGGCTGCGGCGACAAGCGCGTCGCGCACCCGCCGCAGCTCGACCAGGACCTGGCACGACTGATGGCCGCCAAGGTCGCCGTGCTCGCCATCGAGGAGGATGTCCAAGAACGTGCGCTGCCGCGTGAGAAGCTCGTCGCCGGTATCGAATTCCTGTACCGCACCGCCATGCCGGCATTGATCGAGCGCTTCGACCTGGTGTGGCGCTGGTA
>JBDTXW010000075.1:0-11179 GCA_040005975.1 Betaproteobacteria bacterium
CGTCGCGCGATAGATGATCGGCGTCTTGTGGCGCCAGCAATGCATGTAGCTGTGCCTGATCGACTCGGCATGCAGCAGCGCGCCGGCTTCGCGCAGCTTGTCGACGATCTTCGGATTGGCCTTCCAGATATTGAGGCCGCCGAAGAAGGGCAGCGTTTCCGCATAGCGACCGTCGCCCTGTACCGGGTTCAAGATCTGCTCGTCGATGAGCC
Organism: Betaproteobacteria bacterium; assembly: GCA_040005975.1. Taxonomy (GTDB): domain Bacteria; phylum Pseudomonadota; class Gammaproteobacteria; order Burkholderiales; family Casimicrobiaceae; genus PALSA-1003. The sequence goes on from JBDTXW010000075.1 coordinate 213, forward strand.
CGTAGCGCCGGCACGACTCGAAGTCGTCAATGCCATACGCCGGCGAGCTATGGACGATACCTGTCCCCTGCTCCAGCGTGACGAATTCGCCCAGCTGGACTGGCGAGTCGCGGTCGTAGAACGGATGACGGAAACGCAGGTGCTCGAGCGCGCAGCCCTGGGCTCTATGTTCGAATCGGCTGGTGGGCTCCTTCCGCGCCGCGCCGAACCGTTTGAGACAGTCATCCACCAGCTCGCTCGCCAGGATGAAACTGCCGCGATCGGTCTCGACCAGCGAATAGGCAAGGTCGGGATGCACGGCCAGCGCCTGATTGGCCGGGATCGTCCACGGCGTCGTCGTCCAGATGACGGCACGTACGGGGCCATCCGGTAGCAGGTCGAGCGCGAACGCGCGGGCGAGCTTGGCCCGATCGCGCGGATCGACCTCGAAGCCTACATCGATCGCGATATCGGTGCGGTCCTCGTATTCGACTTCGGCTTCGGCCAGCGCCGACTGACAATCGAAGCACCAGTTGACCGGTTTGAGCCCGCGATAGATGTATCCCTTGGCGAGGATCGCGCCGAGCATGCGCATTTCATCGGCTTCGTTGCGAAACGCCATCGTCGTGTACGGATGTTCCCAATCGCCCAGAACGCCGAGCCGCTGGAACTGCGCTTTTTGCCGCACGATCTGCTCGGTCGCGTAGGCCCGCGCCAGCCGTTGCGTCTCCTCGACCGGAATGTTCTTGCCGTGCGTCTTTTCGATTTGCACTTCGATCGGCATGCCATGGCAGTCCCAGCCGGGTACGTACGGCGCGTCGTAGCCGGCCAAACCTTTGCTCTTGACGACGATGTCCTTGAGGATTTTGTTGACCGCGTGCCCGATATGGATGTCGGCGTTGGCGTACGGCGGTCCGTCGTGAAGAACGAAGCGTGGCCGGCCGCGGCTCGCGGCCCGGATCGCCTCGTAGATCTTGCGCTCCTGCCATTCGCGGACCCATGCGGCCTCACGCCGCGCCAGATCGCCGCGCATCGGAAACGGCGTGTCCGGGAGATTGAGCGTCGACTTGTAGTCGGTTTTTGGCTTGTCGGCCATCGTTGCCTTCGGTTACTGCCGGGCCGTGCTCGCCCCGCTCGCGAAATACTCGCGGGCCCGGGCGACGTCGGCGCGGATCTGGTCCGCAAGCACGTCGAGATCGGCGTAGCGCTCTTCGTCGCGCAGCTTGCACAGAAATTCGACGACGATGCGGCGGCCGTACACCGCTTCGTCGAAGTCGAACACGAACACTTCCAGCAGCGGTTTCGCGTCGGCCTTTACTGTGGGCCGCACGCCGAGACTGGCGGCACCGGCGCGCGCCATGCTGCCCAGGCCATGAACGCGCACGGCGAAAACTCCAGACAGCGGCGGAGCGTGGCGCAACACGACGTTGGCCGTCGGAAAGCCGAGGCTTCGTCCCAGCTTGTCGCCGTGCACGACCCTGCCGCTGATCGCGTACGGCCGCCCGAGCAGGCGCGCTGCATGATCGAGCTCACCGGCCGCAAGCGCCGCACGCACCGCCGTGCTGGACGCGCGCTCGCCGTCGACGATGACGGTGGGCATCGCCTCGACGCTGAACGTCGTCGCGGCGCTGCGAAGCAACGCAAGATCGCCACTCCGACCGCGGCCGAAGCGGAAGTCGTCACCGACCAGCACCCAGTGCGTGCCGAGGCGGCGCACCAGAACGTCATCGATGAAGCGTGCCGCGGGCAGCGCCGCCAGCGTGGCGTTGAACCGCGCCACGTGAACCTGTGCAATGCCCTGCGCCGCGAATTGCTCGAGCTTGCTGCGCAGCGTGGACAGGCGCGGCGGCGCCGAACCGGGTGCGAAAAATTCGCGCGGGTGCGGGTCGAAGGTCAGAACAGCCGACGGCAAGGCCAGATCTTCCGCGGCCTCCGTCAGCCGCGCGAGCATCGCCTGGTGGCCGCGATGGACGCCGTCGAAGTTGCCGATGGTCAGCGCGATGGGGCGATGGCGGTGGGCGAGGTCGGGGAGTCCACGAAATACCTGCACTGCAATTCCCGTCCAAGGCCGGAAGACCTTGAAAACCTTGATTTTAACCTGCGCGGCCGCACGCGGTCTAGCAAACGCCGACCGAGATCGCCAAGCTCAGTGTGATGGCTCCCATTCCCGCCAGCCGGCGAGCAACGGAAAATACAGCCCGAGTCGAATCGGATGCGCGCCCAAGCCGCGCGCGACTTCGGCATAGGCCTCGAGCTGCGGCTCGTAACGCGCCTGTTCGCTGTCGAGAAAGGTCTCGCGTCCCGCCCCTTCGTGCCGCGACAGCTTGAAGTCGATGATCCAGCGCACGCCTTCTGCGTCGATGAAGCTCCGGTCGAGCACGACATGGACCGCAACGCCGTTGCGCACGCCGGTCAGCGCGTATTCGCTGCGCGCATCGGTGTGCCGTGGATCGAACAGCCAACGGCCGCGTACATCGGCGAGCGTCGCGCTGACTGCGCCGAGCACTTGGCGCGCGGCGGATTCGGCCTCGTCGCCGGTAAATCCCAAGCCCGCAAGCTCGCGCACGACTCGGCCGCGCTGCGCGGCGATGCGCTCGGGCGGCCACCGGTCCCGGCCTTCCTCGGCGCATTGTCGAAGCAGGCGATGTGCGACGATGCCGATCTGTCGCGCCGTCTCGCGCACCCAGTCGAATTCGACCGCGGGCTTCTCTACCGCCGCCGCGCGCGGCGCGGTCGGTAGTGGCCGCGGCAGCCCCGGCGCTCGCCAATCAAGTGGCAGGCGCGAGAGCGGCACGCCTGCGGCGGCGTGCGATGGCATCGGCTGTGACGTCGACACCTTCGGCGGGGGCAATTCATTTTCGAGCGCAGGCCAGAGTGCGGCAAGCGACGTGCCGCGCGCGGGGCGCCTCCAGGAAAGGTGGCCGTTTGCATCGGGTTCGACGCTGAGTACAGCGGTCAAGTGCAGCCGTCGCTTCGCGCGCGTGCAGCCGACGTAGAGCAGGCGATTGAGCTCGGCGGCTTCCGCCGCGGTCGCTAGATCCTGCAAATAGGCATAAACCGGGTCGACGTCCGGGTGCCCGACGACTCTCGCCGCAATCGGTGCGAGCAGCAGTCCAGCGAACCGCCGCCGCCACCGCAGCAGCTGCGGTGTGCTGCCACGCGGGCGGCGAGCGAGGCCCGGCATGATCACCACGCCGAATTCGAGGCCCTTGGCGCGATGCAAGGTCATTACGCGAACCTTCGCGCCTGCCCCGCCACCTTCGGCATACGTCGCCGCCAGCGCATCGACAAAGGCGTTCCAATCGGGCAGATCGGAGCCTTCCGATTGCTCGGCGAGCAGCGCAAAAAATCGTTCGGCGGCGTCGAGGTCGCTCGGCTCCGCAACGCAGGCGGGCCCGCCGAGCGCGAGCGAGACGCCGCGCACCGCCGTCGCCAGCGGCAGCCGCCCGCGTTCGGCCAGCGCCGGGCCTATCACCGCGGCCAGTCGCTGCAGTCGGACGGCGCCATCGCCCGACAGGCCGGAAGGCCCTCCCTCGTCAGCGTGCGCGAGAATGGCTTCGCTCAACGGGCGCGCTGCTGCGCGGCCGACCAGTGCGAACACATCGGGCAACGTCAGTCCGCACCACGGGGCGCGCAATATGGCGAGCCACGCCAACCGATCGGCAGGCTGGATCAGCGCGTGCGTCAGCGAAGTGAGATCGAGGATTGCCTGGCGCTCGGCCATGCGGTCCAACTCGACTGCAGCGAACGCGATGCCGGCCGCTCGCAGCGCCGGCAGGATCTGCGCGAGATCGCCGCGCTTGCGCACCAGCACGGCAATTTCCTCTGCACCGCCTGCAAGCGCCGCGCGTACATGGGCGACCACGGTCGCGGCTTCCTCGGCGTCGGTGGTGCGCGCATCCAAGGTCACCGCTGGCGGAGTCTCCGCCGGCAGCACGGCGGTGGCAGCGCTGAACGCGATCGCGCCTTCGGCGCTCCGTTGCTCCGCGCCGAGCACCTGCGCGAATACTCTGTTCACCCAGTCGACGAGCTCGCATTGCGTGCGAAAATTGCATTGCAGGTTCAGCAGCTCGAGCGCGACGCCGCCGAGGCGGCGCTGCCGCTGGGCATCGAGATACAGCCCGACTTCGGCTTCGCGAAAGCCATAGATCGATTGCATCGGGTCGCCGACGACGAACAAGGTCCGGCCGTCGCCCTGTGCCCATCCTGCGATCAGACGTTCGACTAACTGGTATTGCAAAAGCGAAGTGTCCTGAAATTCGTCGACCAGCAGGTGCTCGATGCGCATGTCCAGCCGCAGCAGAAGATCGGAAGGCGTGTCGGTATCGCCCAGGGCGCGCAGGGCGATCAGGCTCGCCTCGGTGAAGTCGATCGCACCCGCTTGCGCGAAGACTAGCTGCAGCCGCGCCGCTGCCCGCGGCAAGACCTGCAGCAGCGCCTCGGTGAAAAGCCACGCCGAGTCGTCGTAGTGCGGCGGCGGCAGGCGGCGAACGCCGTGCAACGCCGCGGCCAGGCCAGGTATGGCGTCAAGGTCGCGCAGCAGGGCGGCCATCGCCTGCTTGCGCAACCCGCGCTCGCCGGCGCCCGGACTCCGGACGGGTCCTCGCCTGGGAAATCCCTTGGTGATCTTGATGCTTGTCAGGAATCGCCCGTCCTTGGTCAGCAGCCAGTCGGCGATCGCGCGCCAGTGCTCCAGAGCCCCGGCGCCGGTATCGGGCAATTGACCCAACGCCATCCAGGCGGCAAGCGGATGCGCGGCATCGTCCACGATGAGGTTGCCCGCGGCGTAGCGCGCCAGCTCGACCAGCGCACTCGTCGCAGATGCCGGCATCGCGGCGGCGACCGCGGCGAGCCGGTCCGCGATTTCGGCGGCGAGCGTCTGTTCGAGCTCGCCGCGAAGTGCGGCGACATCGTCGGTGATGACATGGCGCAGCCACTGCTCGCGGCGAGCAAGCATCTGCGCGATCAGATCGACCAGGCGCTCGCCGTCGTTGTCGAGATAGTCGAGCAAGCGCTGCCAGGCGATATCGCTGCCGGCGGCATCGAGCTCGGCCCGCGCCGCCTGCGCGTACAGCGGCGCAGCACCTTCGATCAGTCGGGGCATTGCGCCCAGCTTGATGGCGAGGGGCGCCTGCCGCATCAGCGCCGTGCACAGAGCATCGATCGTCTGAATTTGCAAGCGCGCCGGATGCGCGACCAGGTCCCAGCCGAGCGCGGCGTCGCGGTCGAGCACGGCACGGGCGAGTCGCCAGGTGACCGCGCGATGCGGCGCGTTCGGCATCGCGACGCTGCCCGCAACACGCAGCGCGGCGACGATCCGCTCGCGAATTTCGCCCGCCGCCTTGCGGGTGAAAGTCATCGCGACGATTGCTTCGGGCCGCTCGACGCGTGCCAGCAGCGCGAGGAAGCGCTGGATCAAGAGCTCGGTCTTGCCCGAACCGGCTGGTGCCTGGACGATGAACGAGTGCGTGACGTCGAGCGCGGCGCGCCGTGCCTCGCTGTCGGGTGGAGCGTTGCGTTCAGGTTTCGGCATCACCCGGGTCCTCGATGCGGACCGAATCGATGCGGCAAAGTGCCTGGAAGCCGCAGTTGCGGCAAGGCGACGGCGACTGGCGCGGCGCCACCGTCGCCACGCCATCGGCGATTTCACTTGCCAATGCGCCCAGGTGCCGCTGCCACCATGCGTCTAGCGCCGGCCAATCGGAAGCAACGCCTGTGTCGCCGACTACGGTCAGCGCCGGCCACGCTTCGGCGTCGGCAGTCACACCCAAGGCACCGATGGCGTCGGTTCGAAGCTGTCCGTAGGCGACGGCGCGCACCGGAATCGCGGGCTGCGCCGCGCGCTGCGCCAGCGCATACATGCCCAACTGCGAAGCACGCGGCCTCACATCGAACCACTGTCCGGGCTTTTCTGCCTGGCCGGTCTTGTAGTCAAGAATGGCGACTCCGCCGCTCGCGAGCGAATCGACGCGATCGAGACGCATCCGGAATCCGACGCCGCCGAGCGTCAAGCTCAACGTCGTCTCAACCGCGGCAATCGCAAATGATGGCCGGTCGCGCTCGATGTCGAGCCACGCGCGGAGCAGTCGATCGAGGCGCCCTGCTTCGGCGGTGCACACCGCATCCGCCACGTTTCGCCAGCGGGCGCCAGCCAGGCAGGTCAGCCCACGCGCGACCGCCGCCGCGATGCGCGCATCGAGCGCGTCGCTATCGAGCGCGCGCAACGCCGGTTGGTCAGGCAACGTGCTCCAGAACGCCGCCATCGTGGCGTGCACCAGCTGCCCGCGTTCGGCGGGCGAAAGATACTGCCGCGACGCCGGCCAGCATTCGACAGCCAGCCGATGCCGCGCAACGGCCTGGAATGGGCAATCGCTCTGTGTCTGGATCGCGCGCGCGCCTCCCGGCATGCGCGCGTCGGACGGCAAGCGGGGCGCACGGGCGTCAGTCAGGCATTCGAGCGCAGCGGCACGCTCGATCGATCCTCGCCAGCTCGAAGGTGGCCCCGGCGGCGGCATTTCGGGATAGGTGAGTATCAGCGCCGACGGCGACAGCGCATGATCATCGACGGCTGCCGCCGCGCTGAATATCACCTGGTCGGCAGCGCCGGCGTATCGTGCCGTCAGCAGGCGGGCAAACTCGAGCTCGCGCTGCGCACTGGCGCGGGGCACGGCGCGCTCGCGTTGCCAGCCAATCGGCAGCAAGGGATTCGGCCGCGGCGCGGCCGGCCACCGATCGGACGACAGACCGGCGACCCACAACGCGTCGAAGGCCAGGCCCGCGCCTTCCAGCATGCCCAGAATCTGAATCGGCGCATCGCTGCCCTCGGGCTGGAACAGCGTGTCGTTCGCCATCGCATGCAGCGCGCCGACCGCTGCGCGGCCGTTCAGGCGGGGCGCCACGGCGCCGAGTGACGCGAACTGCGCGAGCAGCGCCTCCCAGGCCTCGCGCGCCTGGAACTCGGCGCTGTCGAGCGCGCGTGACCCGGGCCAGCCGGCATCGGCGAGCCAACCGCGCCAGACGTCGACCCATTCGCGCGGCGTCACGGCATGCGCGGCGCGCAGCACTTCGCGGCCGTTGCTCCACCGCGTCGCGAGTTCCGCCGAATACGGCGCAAGCGCTGCGATCGCATCGCCCAGCGCTATCGCGCGCGCGCCCTGCTCCAGCCAGTGCCGCTCGAGTGCGGCGTGGCGCCCCCACAGCGCGTCGGCCTCCGGCAGATACGGAGAGCGGAGCAGCGCTGCGGCGGCGCCGATGGGCAACGGCGCATCGCTCAGCGCGATCAGATCCAGCGCCGCGCTGACCAGCGGCACCGTCGCCAGGGGGACGCCGAGCGATATCTCGAACGGCACCGCGCCGCGCGCGCCGCCCGGCAGTATCGATCCCGGATCGAGCATGTCTTGCGCCAGCGCGAGCACGGCATCGCGGCGCTCGCCAAGATTCTCGACGACGATGCCGATGCGCGCGGCTGGACGTTCGATCGCGATCGCGCGCGCCCACGAAAGCGCGGCGGCGATTTCATCGCGCGGCGAAGGCGCGCTCGTGCGCGCTACCTGCGCGGCGCGCGCCTGCAAGCTGTCGACCTGGCGCAGCGCCGCACCGGCACCGTCGAGCGCGGCAAACAGCCGCGTCTGCTGCGGCGTGAGCTCGATGAATCCCGCGATCAACATCGTCGGAAATCTCGCCGCGACTGATCCGGCCTGCGCGGCGATGGCATCAGCCGCCTGCGCGATGTCCAGCACGCCGAGCCGGCGCGTCCGCGCGAGATAGCTGTCGGCCCAGGCAGCAAACAGCGAAGCGTCCTGCTCGTCGCCCTGCTGCCGCCAGCTGCGCCAGCTTTCTCCGCCGGCGCCCCAGGCGTGGACGAGCGCCCAGGCTTCGGACGCGAGCGCGGCTGCACCGCGCGTGTCGGCCAGCGTCGCGCCCGAGTCCTCGATTACGCGCTGCCAGAGCGTGATGGCCTGCGATGCACTAAGCAGCGTACGCGATTCCGCGGGGTCTTCGTGCGCCAGCAGGGTTTCCCAGACTGCCGCGAGCCATCCCGCATAGGGCAGGATCGCCGGCGTCGGCCAGGCGCGACGGCCGGTCGCCGCGAGCGCCGCATCGAACTCGGCATGTAGGCGGCGGGCGAGACGGCGGTTGGGCGTGACGGCAATCGCGCCGTCGGCAAGAGCGGACAGGAGAGCGTTCATTGCCCGCCATGGTATCCGAGGCGGCGGCGTGGACTGGTCAGCTGAAGATCGCGCCGGCACGCGTTGAGACGCGGTGCCAGGATGACCCATCGGAGGCGCTCAAGGCGCAAGTCGTGCACGCGTGCCGGTCGGCACGCGAGTGCCTACTAGCTCGGGTCAGTCGTCGCCCGCGGCCACCGAGAGCGGACGCGATTCCTGCGCCGCATGCGAGGCGCCACTGGATTCCGACGCGCTTACGGCCGCGGCCATCAGTTCCTTGCCGTTGATCAAGCCGTGTGTTCGCGGTAAACCCATCGGCGCTGGCGCGATCCATTCGCCACACCAGTCGTCGTCGCGCACCACGGGCCAGACCCCTTCAACCTGATAGGTCTTGGCATTCTGCGGATTGAGCAGCGGCGAGTGCCGCCGGCACTGGCCCCACATCGTCGCGCGTCCATCCGTTGATCGCACATTCTTGCGATCGTAAAACTGGCAACCCAGGCATTTTTTCACGGTGCCGCCTCTCGACTTGTTGTTTGGCCGTATCCGACTCGCTGCGCCACGAAGCGCAGCTTGACGACGCACCGCGGCGAGTCAAGCCTGCCACCGCCATGCCTACACAACTTCAGTCCAATGGATCGTGCAGAAGGTCGAGGCACTAGGTCGCCCAGGCCCGGATCGCAGCCAGCAGCGGCGTCGGAACGTCCTGCACGCGACGCGGGCGCGGTTTCTTCGCTTCCTCGTCGAGCAGGGCCTTGAGCTCGGCGTCGGCCTGCGCGGCGCTGCGCTCGAGCTCCTCGTCATACACATGCCGCTGCTCGGGATCCGAAAGGAGCGCGTGCGCTTCATGAATCAACCGCACCAGCGTTTCGTCGACATTCGCGTCGAGCCTCTGCTTGATCGTCTGGTACGCGGCTTCGATACGCGCCGGGGATGCGCCAGGCGGCAAATCCAGGTAGTCGTAGTAGGTGTACTGCACGACAAGCTCCTTAAAGAGGTTGGATTCCGTTGGGCCCTTAGCCCTGATGGCCATGGCTACGCAACATCCATGCCATCGGCTTGGGCCGAGCGCCGAGCGGACGCACAAGCCGCTGATTGCCTGAGTGAATCCGAGGCCTGTCGCGACGGCGGGGCGTGCGAGCGCGAGGCGACACTGCTGCTGACGCAGCGCCGACCGGCCTGCCGCGCTGCGGCAAGGCGAGCGGGCCTAAAGCATGCGCAATGATGTCGCGCGGCGCGGTGGAGGAAACACGCGATCGAGTTCGTCGTACACCGCAGCGTCGAGGTGCAGATTCGCGGCCAACAAATTGTCGTGCACATGCGCCTCGTCCACCGCCTTCGGGATCACCGCGATGCCGCGTTGCTGCAGCAACCAGGCGAGCGCGACTTGCGCCGGCGTCGCGCCGATGTTCGCCGCAATCGCCTGCAGCGCGCGCTGCCGCAGCAGTCGTCCCTGGTCGAGCGGCGAATAGGCCATCAGCGCGATCTGTGCGCGGCGGCAGAGCGGGACGAGGTCCCGTTCGATCCCGCGCGCGCCAAGGTTATAGAGCACCTGATTGGCCGCGCAATCGTCGCCGCCGGGAAGTGCCAGCAGCTCCTCGATGTCGGCGCCATCGAAATTCGATACGCCCCACGCCCGGATCTTGCCGTCGGCCTGCAGCGCGTGGAATCCGGCTACGGTTTCGGCAAGGGGCACGTCGCCGCGCCAGTGCAAGAGGTAAAGATCGAGGTGATCGACGGCCAGTCGTTGCAGGCTGCGCTTGCATGCGGCGACGGTGCCGCGTCGGGTCGCGTTGTGCGGATAGACCTTGCTGACCAGGAACACGCGTTCGCGCTGGCCGGCGATCGCAGCGCCGACGATTTTCTCGGCCTCGCCCTCGCCGTACATTTCCGCCGTGTCGATCAACGTCATGCCCAGCTCAATGCCGAGCCTCAGCGCCGCGATCTCGCGTTCGCGCCGGTCGCGGCGCTCGCCCATACGCCAGGTGCCCAGGCCGAGTGCCGGCATCGCCGCACCGGAGCGCAAGGCTATCGTCCGACCGCGTTTCGCCATCGCTTTGCCTCGCCGCTTGACTCGCCGACAGGCACGATAGCGCAACTTCGCGGCAAGCGGCGAGCGCCCGCCCGTCCGGATTACAATACGACAAGGAACCGGATCCGCGATGCCACTCGACAGTTCAGCCGCAGGAGCCATCGGACACACCGTCGTCCGCGGCGCGTGCCCGCACGACTGCCCCGACACGTGCGCATTGCGTGTGACGGTTGCGAACGGACGCGCGATCAAGGTCGAAGGCGATCCCGACCATCCAACGACGCGCGGCGTCCTGTGCACCAAGGTCGCCCGCTATCTCGAGCGCACCTATTCCGACCGGCGCGTGCTGCATCCGCTGCGGCGCGTCGGCGCGAAGGGCGAAAGTCGCTTCGAACGCATAAGCTGGGACGAAGCGCTCGACACGATCGCTTCGCGCTTCGCCGAGATCGCCGCCTCGCCCGACGGCCCGCAGGCGATCGTGCCTTACAGCTATGCCGGCACGATGGGATTGCTGCAATACGGCTCGATGGATCGGCGTTTTTTTCACAAGCTCGGCGCGTCGCTGCTCGATCGCACGATATGCGCGACCGCCGGCAAGGCGGGCTACGCCGCGACGATCGGCGCGTCGATCGGCACCGATCTCGAGCAGTTCGAAAACGCGAAGCTGATCCTGATCTGGGGCTCGAACCCGGTCGTCTCGAACCTTCATCTGTGGAGTCGCGTCCAGGAAGCCAAGCGCCGCGGAGCGAGGCTCGTCGCGATCGACCCGTATCGCAGTCAAAGCGCCG
>JBDTXW010000076.1:0-11157 GCA_040005975.1 Betaproteobacteria bacterium
GCAAGTCGCGCTTCGTGCTGTCGGGGTCCGGGCACATCGCCGGCATGATCAACCCCCCGGCCGCCAAGAAATACGGCTACTGGAGCAACGACAAGCTCGCGCCCACGCCGGACGAATGGTTTGCTGGCGCCAAGCAGCACGAAGGCTCCTGGTGGAACGATTGGCTGACCTGGCTCAAGCCGCAGCTCGGCTCGCAGGTGGCCGCCCGTGAGCTTGGCAAGAGCGGCGGCAAGGGCCGGCTGAAAATCATCGAGCCCGCGCCTGGAAGCTATGCGCGACTGCGGGCCGACTCGCGCTGACAGCGTGACGCGGCAGCCGCACGGGCGCGCAATAGCGCCCATTTTGCTATAGTGCGACAAACAAAACCAAAGGAGGTCTCTCATGAAGCGCGTATCGCTCATTCCAGCGGCTCTTATCGCCATGATGATGACCGCTGGTGTCGCAGCCCAGACTCCGGCGAATCCCCCAGCAGTCGTCTGCAGCAACTGCGGCGTCGTCACCTCGGTCCGCTATGTCGAACGCAAGGGTGAGGGCACCGGCGCGGGCGCGGTGGTCGGCGGTGTCGTCGGCGGCGTGCTCGGCCACCAGCTCGGCTCCGGGCGCGGCAATACCGCGGCGACGATCGCCGGCGTCGGTGTCGGCGCCTACGCCGGTAACGAAGTCGAGAAGAACGCGAAAAAGAAGGCGTACTACGTCATCAACGTGCAGCTCGATAACGGCAGCAGACGCTCGTTCACGCAGGGATCGAACCCGCCGTTCAGCGAAGGCGATCGTGTCAAGGTCGTCGGCGGCAACCGCCTTGCGCTGCTCGCGAGATAAGGAGCTTCGCCGATGCGAATGCCGACGAAATCAATTCGGGCCGCGGCATGGGCGATCGGCCTGTGCCTGCTCAACGGGCAGGCGGCCGCGCAATTCAACCAGTTCTATTTTTTCGGCGACAGCCTGAGCGACGCCGGTTCGTTCAAGCCCGTGCTTCCGCCGGGCACCGGCAAGTTCACGACCAATCCGGGTCCGATATGGGCCGAGGTGCTCGCGCAGCGGTACGGCTCGACGGCAACGCCCGCCAACCAGGGGGGCAACGACTACGCCGAGGGAGGCGCCCGCGTCACGCAGCTTCCCGGCGTTCCTGCGTCGCCGCCGACGGGAACCGCAACCCCGGTGGCCGCGCAGGTGCAGAATTTCCTCGCCAAGGGCGCGGTCGATCCGAAGGCGCTGTATTCGGTATGGGCCGGCGCCAACGACCTGTTCTTCCAGCTCGGCCTCGCGCAGGCGGGTCTCATTACGCCGGCAGACGTGCAGACCAACCTGGCTATCGCGGCGGCGCAGCTCGTGCAGCAGGTCGGCACCCTGAACGCCGCCGGCGCGCGGTATATCGTCGTATTCAACCTGCCTGACGTCGGCAGCACACCGTTCGGCCGAGGGTCGGGTCAGGGGGCGTCGATCACCGCATTGTCGAGTTTTTTCAACAGTACGGTCAGCAGCGGGCTCGACCGCCTGCACATCGATCTCATCCGGCTGAACGTTTTTTCGCTGCTGAACGAAGTCGTCGCCGATCCCGCGGCGTACGGCTTCGTCAACGCCAGCTCACCGGCGTGCACGGTCCCATCGCTGGTCTGCACGGCTTCGACGCTGGTCGCTCCGAATGCTGCGCAGACCTATGTCTTCGCCGACGGCGTGCATCCGACGACGGCGGGACACCAGGTCCTGGCCGATTACGCGGCTTCGGTGATCGAGGCACCGCAGAAAATCGGTCTGCTCGCCGAAGCGCCGCTGCAGGTCGAGCAGGCAAACTTCCGCGCCATCGACGATCGGATGTGGTCGACGCTAAATGCGCCGCGCGCGCAGAACAAATTCGACGCCTACGCCGTCTACGACTACGGCAATTACGACCGCAGCGGGGACTTCGGCGGCGGCAGCGATCAGATGAATACGGTGACACTCGGCGGCGATATGAAGCTGTCCGAGCGCCTGCTCGCCGGTATCGCGTTCGGCTATTCCGAGGACAAAGCCTCGTTCGGCAACAACGGCGGCGGATTCAAACTCAACGAAGCATCGCTCACCGCCTACGTCGGCTACGGCCAGGGACCCTGGTACGTCGGCGCGAGCCTCGGCGCGGGGGACCTCGATTTCCGCAACATCCACCGCACGTTCGCGCTCGGCGGCGGCACCCGCACCGAAAGCGGCGACACGCACGGCACCAACGTGACCGCGCGCCTGCTCGGCGGCTATTGGTTCAACACGGCGTCGAGCTGGCTGCACGGCCCGTTCGCGCGGCTGACCTACCAGCAGAACAAGGTCGACGCCTGGTCGGAAGAGGGTACGAGCAGCACGGCGATGTCGTTCGGCGATCAGAAGCGCGAGTCGCTGGTATCGAGCCTCGGGTGGCAGGCAAGCGGCGCGTTCGGCTGGCTGCGGCCATTCGCGCGCGTCACCTGGGAAAAGGAATACGACAACGGCGAACGCACCGTGCGCGCGGGACTCGTGTCGACCGGCGGCGTCGGCTTTGGCCTGCCGGCGCTGCGCGCCGACGAGAGCTACGCGCTGCTCGGTATCGGCGCCAGCGCCGATCTCGGCAACAAGTTGGTTGGATTCGCCAGCATCAACGCGACCGCCGGTAGGAATGACGGCAACTACCAGGCGGTGACGGTGGGGGTGCGCGTGCCGCTTTGACCCGCCTGCGCCGTGCCAAAAAGGCCGCTTGACGCGGCCTTTTTCTTATCTCCTAACCAGACTTCGTCGAAGCTGCGCCAGGTAATCCAGTCCGGCGATGGCGCGACTGCCGTACCAGGATGTCATCGCACCGTCGATCAAAGTGACCGGGGCGCCGTGGCCTCCGCTCGCCAGCGTCGCGGCGAGCGCATTGGCGTCGCGCTCATTGAAGGCGTAAGGCTCGGTCGAGAGCAGGATACGCTCGGCCTCCCGCCATGCGGGCGCGTCGTCGGCGAGTTTGGGATAGCGTAACGCCGACACCGCCGGCACCGTGTGCCAGCGCGCCAGCGCCAGCATCGCCGACACATAAGTCGATCGCGCAACGGTGTACCAGGGGTCACGCCAGATCAGATAGAGCACGGCTTCGTCCGGAACGCCCGCCATCGCCGCGAGCAGTGCCTCCCTGGCCGCGACGTAGCGCGCCGCCAGCGCGGCGGCCTCCCTGCGTCGGTCGAAGATCTCGCCGAACATCCGGTACAAATACAAATTGTCATCGGGCCAGAGCGGATGCGTGACGATCACGTGCGCCACCTCGCCCGCGAGCGCATCGACCGTCTCGCGACGGTTTTCGTCGATATTGACGACCAGATGCGTCGGTGCGAGCGCGCGCACCTTGTCGAGGGCAACGTCCTTGGTGCCGCCGACCTTGGGCACGCGTCGTACCGCATCGCGCGGATGGATACAGAAACCCGTGCGGCCGACGATCAGGGGACCTAAGTCGAGGGTGAACAGGAGCTCGGTCAGGCTCGGCACGAGGCTCACGATGCGCGCGCCGGTCTGCGCGATCGGGTGGACGACACCGAGCGCGTCGCGCCGCGCGCTGTCGTCCGGCATCGCGTCAGCTCGGGACGCGCGCCTTGCGCGGCCGCTTTGCGAGCGCCTTGTCGTAGACCGGGCGCGGCAGCATGCGTAACAGTCGGCCGAGCGCCGCCATTTGCCAGGGAAGGACATAAAAGGGCCGACCGCGGGCGATCGCACGGGCAATCAGCCGCGCGGCCTTGTCCGGCGCCAGCAGGAAAGGCATGCGATAAGGATTGTTCGCGGTCATCGGCGTGGCGATGAAGCCGGGACAGATCGTAATGACCTCGATCCCGCTGCCGGCGAGCTCGACGCGCAGGCCTTCGAGATAGCTGATCGCGGCGGCCTTCGACGCCGAATAGGCAGTCGCACCCGGCAGGCCGCGAAAGCCCGCCACGCTCGCGATCCCGACCAGCTTGCCGTGACGCGCCGCCATCATCGCGGCAACAAACGGCTGGAACGTGTGCACGATGCCGAGCACGTTGGTTTCGAGCACCGCGCGGAACGCGGCGTTGTCTGCGGCGTGCTCGGTCGAGTTGCCGACCGAGATGCCGGCATTGGCGATGACGATGTCGGGCAGACCGAAGCGCGCCAAGAATTCGGCGGCCGTGGCGCGCAGCGCCGCCGCGTCGCGAACGTCGCCGGCGTACCAGGCATAGCGGCCGCCCTGCAGCGTCGCGGCAAGCTCCGCCGGCGGTTCAGGCCGCCGCGCCAAGAGGCCGAGCGTCGCGCCCTCGCCGGCGTACAACTTGGCCAGCGCGGCGCCTATGCCACTGCTCGCGCCCGTGATGAAGACGTTCACGCGCGCGAGACGCCAGCCGTCGAAAAAACTAGGTTTTCGCTCGCTCCGCGCGGGCCTTGGCGATCAACACATCGAGCGCCGCAGGCACCTCCGCGTGGCCACCGATGCGATCCGACGCGGTAATGAACTTGCCGTCGATGACGACCGTCGGCACCGATTGAATGTTGTACGTCTGCGCCAGCGTCAGCGCACCTTTTATCTTGGTGTCGATGCCGAACGAGCCGTATACGCTGGCGACCTTGGCACGGTCGAGCCCCTTGCTGGCCGCCCAGTCAAGGAACGACTTGTCGTCCCACAGCGGTTGGCCGCTGCCATGAATCGCCTTGAAGACTTCCGGCGACAGACGCGCTTCCTCTCCCAGCGCCTCGAGCGTGTAGTAGATCTTGGCGTAGGCTTTCCAGCGCTCCTGGAACATCACCGGAACCCGCCGGAACGCTACGTCGGCAGGTACCGTCTTGAACCAGTTCTGCAGGTAGGGCTCGAGATCACTGCAATGCGGGCAGCCGTAGGAAAAGAATTCGATGACCTCGATTTTCCTGCTCGACGCCGCCGCCTGCGGAACTTTCAGCCGGGTGTAATTCTTGCCCTCGACCAATTCGGCCGCGTCGGCGGTCGCGAGCGAAAGCATGGCGAGAAAACCGACGAGGCACTGCGCGAGACGACGCATTTCTGCTCCTGCGGAAAATGATCGGGAAGCGGTTATTGGGCTGGCTTGCGCCGCGGAAGTTCAACCACGGTCGGCCGGCGGATTGCTCACTGGTTCTTTATCACCGTGGCATCGAAGCCGCTCTTGCCGAGTTCGGCTTTGACGCGATTGACTTCATCGGTATTGTCGAACGGCCCCAGCCGCACGCGATAACGCACGCCCTGATCCGGCAAGGACGCGGACTGGACAATGGCTTCCCATCCGGTCAGCGCCAGACGGGCTTTGAGGGTTTCCGCGTCGGACTCGCTGGCGAAGGCCCCCGCCTGCAGCCACATGCGATCCGCGGCCTTGGTGCTGCCCGGCGCCGCCTTGGCGATGGTTTCCGCCTTGTCTCCGGGGCGATCGATCGCCTTGTCGAAGGCCTTGCGTTCGCCGCCGATCCGCGGCTCTTCGGCGCCCGGCAGGATCTTGTAGAAATCGAACCGCGGCTTGTCCGGCGCCGCCGTGCCTGCCGGCATGTCGGTCTTGTTGCCGTGCGCCGCGTCCCTGGCCGCGCCGGGCGCGGGCAGCGGCGACGAAAGCCCCGATCGGCCGAGGTAGAACGCCACGGCTGCGGCGATCGCCAGACCCAGGATGAGCCCGACGAATATACCGAGCATGACGCCACCGCGCATCGATCGGCGCGCCTGGCGGCTGCAGTGCTGTCTGCGTCGTACGGGGTTCATCGATCCGTGTCTTCGAGAGTCGGAACTTCCTTGCGCATCGCTTCCGGCGCGCTGACACCCAGTATCGCGAGCCCGTTGCGTATCACCAGTCCGACGGCGACGACCAGCGCCAATCGCGCCTTGCGCAATACCGGCTCGTCGACGAGGAACTGTTCAGCATTATAGTAGCTGTGAAATTCAGCCGCCAATTCCTTCAGATAGAAGGTCACCAGATGTGGAGCCAGCTCGCGCGCCGCGACTGCCAGCGCCTCGGGAAAATCGGCCAGCCGGCGCAGCAAAGCCTGCTCGTACGGACTTTGCAGCGGCGACAGGTCGGCACTACGCAACGCTCGCGCCGCGCCCGCGACGGCGATGCCGGCCTTGTCGAGCACGCTGCAAACGCGCGCGTGCGCGTACTGCACGTAGTAGACCGGGTTTTCTTCGCTTTGCGAGCGCGCCAGATCGATGTCGAACATCAGCTGTGAATCGGATTTACGCAGCAGAAAAAAGAAGCGCACCGCATCGCGCCCGGCCTCGTCGACCAGCTCGCGCAAGGTGACGCCGCTGCCGGCACGCTTGCTGAGCTTCACTTCTTCGCCGCCACGCATCACCAGCACCATCTGGTGCAGCACGTAGTCGGGATAACCGCGGGGGATACCGATGCCCAGCGCCTGCAGCCCGGCGTGCACGCGCGACAGTGAGCCGGCGTGATCGGCGCCCAGCTCGGTGATCGCCCGGGTGTAGCCGCGCTGCCACTTGGTGACATGGTAGGCGATGTCGGGAACGAAGTAGGTGTAGCTCCCGTCCGACTTGCGCATCACGCGATCCTTGTCGTCGCCGTAATCGGTGGTCTTCAGCCAGAGCGCTCCTTCCTGCTCGTAGGTCTTTCCCGCCGCGGTCAGCGCCTGCACCGTCCTGTCGGCGAGTCCCTCGTCGTAGATCGATGATTCCAGATAATAGTGGTCGAAGCGGATGCCGAATGCGGCGAGGTCGGCGTCCTGCTCGCAGCGCAATACGGCGACCGCGAACCGGCGTATCGCGTCGAGGTCGTCACCGGCCCGGTCGTCCGGATGTGCAGCGGCATAGTCGCGCCCGATTTCGCGGATGTATTCGCCTTGGTAGCCATCGTCGGGAAAGCTTGCGACGATGCCCTGCTCCTGCCGAATCCGCGCCTGCACCGACAAGGCGAGATTCATGATCTGCGCGCCGGCGTCGTTGTAGTAGAACTCGCGATGAACGGCAAAGCCCTGCGCGGCGAGCAGACGCGCAATCGCGTCGCCGACGGCCGCACCGCGGCCGTGGCCCACGTGCAGCGGCCCGGTAGGATTGGCCGAGACGAATTCGACCAGCACTTTCTCGCCCCCGCCCTGCGCGCTGCCGCCGTAGCGATCGCCTTCGTCGAGAATCCGCGCCAGCACCGATTGACGCGCGGCGTCGGAGACGAACAGGTTGACGAACCCCGCGCCGGCGACTTCGGCGCGCACGAGCAGCGGCGATTGGTCGAGCGCTGCGACGAAGGCTGCCGCCAGCTCGCGCGGATTGCGCTTCATTGTCTTGGCGAGCTGCAGCGCCACGTTGGTCGAATAATCGCCAAACCGCGCCTGCTTCGGCCGCTCGAGCACGATAGCCGGCGGGGCCTCGCCGGGTGCGACGCGGGCGATGCCCGCGGCGAGCAACGCCGATAATTCTGTTTTAAGTTCAGCCAAGGTTTGCAGCAGCGGGAAAACTGCGAATTATAGCGCTCCGCTTTGCTCCGGCGCGAGCGTCCTCTTCAGCCGAATCCCAGCGGATCGACGTCAAGGCTCCACCGCACGCGCCGCTCGGCCAGACGCTCCAGCTCCTCCCGCCAGCGCGGCAGGAACGCCTGCAATGCACCGCGATCGCGGCTCTGCACCAGCACCTGCGCACGCTCCAGGCCGGCACGGCGTGGGAGCGCCGCGGGGACCGGAGAATAGACTTCGCACGCGCCCGCGGCCATTGCGGCGAGTGCGCGGCCCCGTTCCGACGCCGCGCCCAGAAACGCCTGCAGCGGTTCGGTTGATTTCGCCTCGGCCAGCAGCAGCGCAAGATGCGCGAACGGCGGCAGCGCGAGGCTCTCGCGCTCGGCGAGCAAGCTTGCAGCAAAGCGGTCGAAGTCGTGGGCGGCCAGCGCCGTGTAAACCGGATGCTGCGGAAAATCAGTCTGTACCAAAACTTCGCCAGGCAGGTTCCTGCGACCTGCCCGGCCCGCGACCTGCTCGAGCAACGCGAACAGCTGCTCGGTCGCGCGAAACTCGCCGCTGTACAGCGCATTGTCGGCGCCGAGGACGCCAACCAGCGTCAGGCGCGCGAAATCGTGTCCCTTGGCCAGCATCTGCGTGCCGACCAGAATATCGACCTCGCCCGCATCGACGGCCTCGCGCATTGTCGCGAATGTCCCCTTGCGGCGGGTGCTGTCGCGATCGATGCGCAGAATCCTCGCCGCCGGATAAAAGTCGGCCAGCGCGCGCTCGAGGCGCTGCGTGCCGGAGCCCTGCGGCAGCAAGTCCTGATTGCCGCAATCCGGGCAGGCGCGCGGAAGCGCCTCCGTATGGCCACAATGATGGCAGCGCAGACCCGCCGTGTCGCGATGCACGACCAGTCTCGCCGCACAGCGCGGGCATGGCGCTTTCCATCCGCAACCGGGACAAAGCAGCGCGGGCGCATAACCGCGACGATTGATGAACAGCAGCGACTGTTCGCCGCGGCCGAGGCGCGCACTGATCGCTTCGCGCAGCGCCGGCCCGATGCCCTCGATCGTTCCGGGTTCGCGCGCCGACACCAATCGCACCGCCGGCAGCGCAGTTTGCGCGGTGGCGCGCAGCGGCAGCCTTAGCCAGCGATAGCGGCCCCGGGTCGCCTGGGCATAGCTTTCCAGCGACGGCGTTGCACTGCCCAGGATCACCGGGATGTCGCGCCGGCTAGCCCGGTAGATCGCAACGTCGCGGGCGTGATAACGCACGCCTTCGTGTTGCTTGAACGATGCATCGTGCTCCTCATCGACGACGATCAGTCCCAGATTCGGCGCCGGCGCAAACACGGCAAGTCGCGTGCCCACGATCAGCTGCGCCTCGCCGCTGGCCGCTGCCAGCCACTGGCGCCGCCGCTCGGAGGCGCCGATGCGGCTGTGCAGCATCGCGATGCTCGCGCCGGGAAAAGCCTCGGCGATGCGTTGCTCGAGCTGGGGTGTCAGGCCGATCTCCGGAACGAGTAGCAGCGCCTGGCGCCCGGCGCCGATCACTTTGGCGGCTGCCTCGAGGTAGACGGCGGTTTTTCCGCTACCGGTTACACCCTGCAGCAGCGACGCCTGGAAGCATTCTCGTTCGGGTATCGCCGCGATCAGTGCGGCGCGCTGATCGGCATTGAGATCGAGCGCGCCGGGCGGGGTGGATCGCTCCGCCGCCATCGGCTCGATCCAGCCGTCGCCGCGCCATGTACCGAGCAGGCGCCAGGCGTACGCGCCCAGGGTCTGGAGCTCGGCGGTCGTTGCCCCGTGCGCCGACCCCAGTAGCGATCGCATCGTCAAGGCACTACCGCGCGCCCGCGCCAATGCGGCGTGGCCGGTCGCGGTCAGCCGGTAGCGTGCGGCCATCGGCGCGCGGGTGGCAGGCGCCGCCGCCAAGGGCGGCAGCATTTGCGCAAGACACAACCCGATCGGCTGCTGGTAATACGCGGCGATGAACGATGCGAGGTCGATCAGATCGTCCGGCAGCGGCGGAAGATCGGCGATGATTTCATCGACAGGCAGCAATCGGTCGGGCGCGAGCTCGCTTTGGTCGGCGAGTTCGACCGCCACGCCGGCCAGCGAGCGCACGCCGAGCTTGACCACGAGAATGCTGCCGCGCCGCACGACAAGCCCGGCAGGAAGCCAGTAATCGAACAGTCGATGCGCTGCGACGGGCAGCGCGACACGGACGATGGCCAGGGCTACTCCGCGCGCGACGCGGCGGCGCGAACAACTGGCATGCCGTCACAACTTGTAGGCTTCTGAATCATCAAGAGCTCTTGCAAGACTCCGCGCCAAGTCTTTCTTTTTTCACTGTTCGAACCTGCTGTTTTGGGTGTGGACAATTCTGTGAGTAACTTACGCGCGGCGGGATGCGCTCTCGTAGCGTCCAGGGCATGCCGTCGTGGGCAGGCTGGCACGACGCATCGTTATTCGCTGTTATTCAAAGGCTTGGATCAAATAACCGGCCTGAGCCCGCGGTTGCCCTCGGAGGAGGTTGCGTTCGGGCGAAATTGTGCATAAGTGTAAGAGGCAGAACCTCGATCGGGAAATTTGTCAATGCCCCGGAGATCGAGTCCCGGCGCGGCTTGCAGCCGTTTTCGGCGCCTGCGCCAGCGGGCGCGAAAGGCGCGAGCGCGACGCCTCGTGTACGAAGTCGACCAGCGCGGCTACGTTGTCCGGCGGCGTGGACGGGACGATTCCGTGGCCGAGATTGAAGATGAATCCGGGCGAGGTGCCTGCGGCTTCCAGGATCGATGCGGCTTGCGCGCGCGCCACATCCGGGGTCGCAGTCAGCGCCAGCGGATCGAGGTTACCCTGCAGCGCAACGCGCGAGCCAACCCGCGCGCGCGCCTCACCGATGTCGGTCATCCAGTCGATGCCTATGGCCGAACACCCGGTGTCCGCTATGCGCTCCAGCCACTGGCCGCCACCCTTGGTGAACACGATCGTCGGCGTCGCCAGCCCCGTCGCCTGCCGCACGAGCTCGAGCACTTTCCGGATATAGCCAAGTGAGAAATGTATGTAAGCCTCGGTGGTGAGCAGCCCGCCCCAGGTGTCGAATAGCATCAACGCATCGGCGCCATGCTGAACCTGCTGCGCGAGATAGGCGGCAACCGCTTCGGCATTGAGCGAAAGAACGCGGTGCAGCAGGTCGGGACGCGCATAGAGCATGCGACGCACGCGCGCGAAATCCGCGCTTCCGCCGCCTTCGATCATGTAGCAGGCAAGCGTAAACGGGCTGCCGGCGAAACCCAGCAGCGGCAACCTGCCCGCCAAAGCCCGCTTGATCGCCGCGACCGCGTCGTACACGTAACGCAGCCGCTCCGGATCGGGGACGGCGAGCCTGGCCACTGCCTGCTCGTCGACCAGCGGGCGTGAAAAACGCGGACCTTCGCCGTCGACGAAATGCAGCCCGAGATCCATCGCGTCGGGGACGGTGAGAATGTCCGAGAAGAGAATCGCCGCGTCCAGCGCAAAGCGGGAAAGCGGCTGCAGCGTGACCTCGGCGGCAAGCTCGGGATCGGTGCACAGCGCCATGAAGCTGCCGGCTCGCGCGCGCGTCGCGTTGTATTCGGGCAGATAGCGGCCGGCCTGCCGCATCAGCCAGATCGGTGTGTAATCGGTCGGCTCGCGCCTCAGTGCGCGCAGCAGCGTATCGTTTTGCAGGGAATTCATCGGGGAACCTGGCGAAGGAATCGCCGCCACGGCGGCGCCGGCCTTGGGATGCACGGCGGCTATTGTAGAGCCGAAT